>NC_011256.1 GCF_000019685.1 Borrelia duttonii Ly | reverse complement strand
ATTGACATCAAAAAACTAAACACTAAATAGAAATAGATAATAGTTAATAGATAATAGATAGACTACTACTAGCATAATAACCTATTCTATTTCATTATTATTAATATTTTTTTATTTTTTTTTGCAACTATTTTTTTAATAGCCTCTTCTAAAAAGTTTTTTACTTTTTGAAAATTTTCTTCCAGTTTTAAGACCGATTCTTCTACTACTTGTCGAGAATCTTCTAAGAGTTTACTTATATCATTAGCCTTAGTCTCTCCGTGCATATTTTTGTGAAATAATCTTTTTTAAATTAAAAAAATCTCCAAAAATTGCCAAAATTTCATTCATTATATCTGATTTCTGTTTTTTTTCTTTTATTATTTTAATCCAAGTAAGTGCATTATTTACATAATTCACACCATCTTATTATACTACTTTTTCTACTAACTCTTTCCTCTTCACCTGCTTCTTCTTTCACAGTAGTATTTTCCTGAAAATTCTCTTTTTATTCATTCTCAACAACAAATCTTATGCTTCTATTTAAAATTAAAAATTTGTTTCTAAATTTCACTATTACACCTCTTTTGAAAAATTTGTCTTATTGAAACCCCCACTAATTATCACTAATTAATAAATATAATATAAAATAACAACATATATACACAAAAAGATATTAGTAAGTATACAACATCTATATCATATACTTCATATTTATAAAAATATTAATCTTTATCCAAAATAAATAATTTAACAAACAAAATAATCATTTATTAATGATTTTAGCATTTAATTTCTTTGCAAAGCGAGCACTCAAATTTTTAACTCTTAACTAAAATATACGAATCCTATTTTACATTTTTCAACTCTCTCAAGTATTACACTATACTTTTAATATAAACCAATTAGCCAAATCACACAATTAAATATAAAAATGCAGAAACAATAAAAAAACAAAATATTATTAAAACCCTTAAAAACAAGGGATATATCCAAAACATTTAATTACAATATACTTTTTGTTAATTTTTTCTGAAGAACATCATATATAAAAAGAAATTATTACTTTTTTATAACCTTCATTTTGTACACAACGCTCTTAAAATTAAGAATTTTATTTTTTACTATTTTAAAAAACTTAAAAAGCATTAACTTTTTAGCTCTACCTCAAACAAATGCCAAAACTTACCTTTACTAATAATAAACTTGAAAAACTCCCATATCCTTCCATTACACACATAAAAAAGGAATTCTCACTCAAAAATCTACTGCCATACATATAAAAATGCACACAAACATTGTCTTTTAGATTTTAACAGAATATACAGAAAAAATAAGGTACTTTTTTCTAAGGATATACACCAAGAGTTGACAATACAATATCTATACCATCACTAATAGCCTTGACAGGTATACATATTATTAAGAATGTATTTCAATTTTATTATTTTTCAATTCAGTAAATAATTTATTTAATGACATTGTCGTTCATAGTTAAAATTAATTTATGACCATCAATCATATTCACAATTGTATATTTTCTTTGACTCTTCTAAAGCCTTTTTATATTAAAAAGATCCTTTTAAAAGAAATCAAAAAGCACTTTTTTTGATTATTGTCTAGAAAACTATCTATAAACTACTCATGAATTTTTCATATTTAAACTTATCGTTAAGAACACTTTAAAATAAAGAATAACTAATACAAAAAATAAAAACAATGCAATATATTTATTTTTAATATATTGCATTTACAAATCTACACATAACTGTAATTGATAATTACAATTATTACTAATATAATAATTGTCTTAAACTATAAACAGACTATAATTATATGTAGCCTGTTTTTTATCAAATATAAAATAATAACATACTACTTTCTAATACCAAGGACCATTCTTATCAGTAGAGCTTTGAACTATCTCAAGAGAATCTTTCATTTGTAGAATCGAACTTACTATTGCTTTATATGCTTCATATGAATTAGATTGTCCTTGAACTTTTGAAATTAAAGATTTCATTTCTATTTCAAGTTTATTCAATCTTTGTTTTGCATGTATTTCCCTTATATATACAAAATTTGTTGCTGTTTTTGCGCTCACTTGAATGTAATTTAATAGTGTCTTAAGATCTCTCTCAAGTTTTTCTTTTGTAAAATATTTAGCCTCTTCTCTAGCTTTAGCTTTAGTAACACTATTAAGACGTGTAGAATACATTTGGGTTTGTTTTGTACTAAATAATATATAGTTATTATATATTTTATCAATCGTATCAATTGCTGAATCTACATTATATCTTACACTTTCTAGATAAGATTTATATCTGTTGTCTAGCCTTATTTCTTCTTTCAATAATTCCTTATCTTCCCAAGAGTCTTCATTATCTTCCCAATAGTATTGATCATAATCTTCTTCCTCTACTATATCAGTGTATGCAATAGTATTTGAGCCTGAAATATGTTTTGGCCCTAAATCAGAGTCTATAGTAAAATTAACTTCAATTGCATTGCTTTCAATAGTCTCCTTTAATTCACCACTCTCTCCATTAAGAGAAGTTAATACTCCATTAACCATTCTTGAATGACTATCTAAATTGTATCCTGTTGAAATTTCAGTGATTGAATTTTTACTCTCTACATCCTGATATTTTTGTTTTTGTATATCTTCTTTACTAAATTCAGATGTTGTATTTGATAATATAACATTTAAATCTTTCTCATTAAGAAGTACATCATTTTTTTCAAGACTGTCTTTAAGTACTAATCCCTTTTGCATATGTGCATTATCACGTTTCACATCATATTGAAGACCACTAGTTATATCATCTGATAATACATCTTGTGCTAAATTACTATTAGCAGATTTCTTACCACTAGTAGATAATCTTTTTTTGACAATTTTTCTTTTTTGCTTCGGAGACCTGACATTTTCAACAGATTGTCCACTAGTATCCAAGACAGCATTCACCTTATCAAATAAAATTAGAGATTTTTCTTTAATTTTATCGTCAAAAATTAAATCACAACTGATAAAACTAAAAAGTAATCCCAAAGACAAATATCTAGTTTTGAATTTCATTTTTCTCTCCTTTAAAGTTAATATTTAACATTAAATTTACATCAATTGAATAAAATGTAAAAAAATCCTTTTCCATATAAATACAACTTTAAATTTATCTCTTACTGTAAACTAAAACATTAATATTATTAATGCGAATTTCTATATTCATAACACACACCTTTAATATCATCAAATACTTTATCTTCAGGATCACCACCAACAAAAGGCGACTTAGCAGATCGAACAGCAGATGGCCCAGAAGATGGAGGATTTAAAAACATAAAATAATTATCAAAAACACTAGCAAGTCTTACCTCAATCCTATAATGTTCTTTTGCATCCATACCAAGATCTTCATCTCTACCCTCTACATTAGGTGAATTATCTCTACCATATTTAATATATCCAAGCAGTTCTTTAACTTTACCCTTATCATGCAATTTTAAGAAAAACCTTTTAACATACTCTTCCACTTTAGATAAATCGCCTTTTAAATAAATATTAAAATGAGCTGCACTGGCACGTGTTTTTGGTAATTCATCTTTTAATGCATCAATAAAAAAAGTTAATATACCAAGTTCATCATTATTAAGTTTAAGATTGTCTTTCCAATCAGATTTTAAATCAATATTTTTTAGGTCTTGCAATAACCGAGATTTATTCTTAGTTTTCAATAAACCACAACTTGCAAAACAAATTATACAAAATATCAATACAACTCTGCTATACACAAAATTCATCCTATCGTACCTCCAAAATACAAAATTAATTTATTAGTAATAAACATATGTCACTATTACTAATATTCACAATATGTATAACCTAATTCTATCTTTTGTACAGAATATTGCTCAAAAAACGAAATTTTAATCATAACTACAATGAATTAAGGAGTCCAAGATTTTAGTCAAAAGTAAAAATAAAAAACAATAATAAAAATAATCAAACGATATTGATTTAAAAAATTCAATATCGTTTTCCAATCATAAACACTCTTAACTCCTTCAAGGATCCTATATTCATATAAAAAATAACCTGTCATCACTTTTTATTGTTAAATTTCTGATAATAAATTAACAGATTACTACAGGCGCCACAGAAACTACTTGAACTCTTTCTTCTACCATACCATTTGTTTACTTTACTTAATCATATATACTGTTAAAATACTTTTTCTCATATTCACTTCTTAAATAAAACCTAAGAGAGTCTCCTTTCAACAAGAAGACTCTCCTTTTAAATACTATTGTTAAAAATAATATTTATACTATTACATATTTTTTTATCTTTTAAAACCCTCCAAGAACAGATTTTGCATTTTCAATAAGTTCTTCTATATCTTTCTTTCTTCCCATTACTTCACCTATCTTAGAAGAAGCAGATTCTAATTGCTTTAAAGAACTTTCTGCTTCACTTCTCGACCTTCTAGCTATTGCATCAATATTTCTTTTTCTTTCCCAGGAACTCCTATGTTTATTTTTTAATCTTTCAGTAATAGCTTCTTTCAAAGTCTTTTGTGATTTCTCAAAAAAATACTTTACCAGCACCAAGAGTAGCATATGACCACCCAACACAGCAGGAGCATCGGTATTAGCAGCAGCTGTTACCTTATCACCAGCATTCCCCGAAACAATTTTCACTCCAGATTTCTCTGCTATATCAATGATATTTTTAATTTCTGTAATTACGGTATCAACGCTAGCTTTTTCAACACCACCAGCAGCATTATTATCGTTATGACCAATATCAGAACCATCATAAACTACACCAGTAAATTTAGTGAGTGAACTAATTAATTTATCAAAAACACCACCCGCTCCTTTAATTGTATTTTCAACTACTTTAATTGTACTCACATCAACACTCTTTACCCCAGAAATATCACCCTCCAGCTCTTTTAATTTTTTATTAGTATCTTCAAATCCCTTTTTTACTTTTTCAAAGTGTTCTCCTACCTTACTTTTTTTATCCCCCACTTTAACTACACTAAATCCTAATACATCTCCAAAAGCACTCCCCAAACCCAACAAAAATCTCCTGAAACGCTTCTCCTATCGCAACTAATGACTCTAAAAAACTATTCTTCTTTGACTAATAAAAGTCTACCTTCCCCCCTCCTCCCGCAACTCCTCCACTATTACATCCCATCACTATCATCATCACCATCACCATTATTCCCTTTACTCTTTTCACTCTTCCCTTCCTACTCTCCTCTTTATTTCCCAATTCTTCCTTCCCTTTTATTCCTTTCATTTCTTTCTTCGCCTCCTTGTTTTTTTTATAGATTTTCTTTTAAATAAGAACACACAAAAAATAAGACGAACACAGAGATCAATAAATTAATGGATAAATTGAATGAATAAATGACAATTTTATTTTGTTTGTTATCAATTCAAAAACATAAAATCTTTAACATTAACTTTTCTACAAAAAAATACATAAATTATGTAAAATATAATCTATTTGGATCCTAATATGTAATATATTTTTAATATTCAGGATATGATGTGTATACCGTTAAATCTTGTTAAACAACTAAAGCATCTCATGTAAGTAAAATTAAAGCTCATTATTTTTTAAATATTATCTTTCTTAAAAAATCACCATACAATAAACTTAATATTTTTCATTACAATATAAAGAATACAAAATGAAATACATCTAAATAAAAGAAAACAACTTCCCTAAATAAAGAGAAGTGTTGTACTTAATGATTTATTTTATCTTTTATTACTTAAATTACTAATTTATTTAGTGGTTGTAGCTTGAATAGTATCAGATTTAGTAGAGTTAACTCCAATACTCTCAGAGTATTTTATTCCCTTGACTGCTTCTCTTATTTTATCTAAATTACTTTCTACTGTTTTCTTAATTATTACATCCAATATCCCTAATACCTTATTTACTGCACTTACTGCTGATGCTTTAACTGCTCCAGCTTCATTAGCAGCAGCACTAAATTTACCACTCTTAGTCATTGCCTTCAGAGCTACTGCTGCTGCCAAATCTGCATTAGTTTTTGCCCCATAGTTATTAGCACCAATTTTAGTAGCTAACGCACCAGCCTCATTATTATTATCTTGAGTAAGCTCAACAACCTTAGCATTATGAATCTTATCAATCATTGCCCATGGATCTGCTTTTGACACCTCACCTGCTAGTTTTGAAGCAGCACCAGCACCAACTGCAGCATTGGCAGTAAGAACAGCAGGTGCATCAGTATTAGCACCAGCAGCCACTTCACCACCAGTAATCCCTTTCCCAATATTTACTCCAGAATTAATAGCAGTCTCAACTATAATCTTAATCTCATCAATAACAGTCTTAACCCCAGCCGCATCAGCAGCCACGGCAGCAGCAGCATTATCACCTATATCAGTATCACCAACAACCCCAGCAAGCTTAGTTACAGAAGTTACTAATTTTGCAATAATTTCACTAGTACCTTTAATAACAGTCTCAACCGCTGTAATATCAGCATATGCAGTAGAAGATATATCTTTAGCTAAAGCATCCAATTTATCCTTAGTACTCTTTAATCCATCTCCAATAGTCTTAAAATGTTCTCCCACTTTACTTCTCTTATCATCCGACTTAACAGCATTAAACCCTAATATTCCTCCAACCATATCCCCAAAAGAAGTAAAAACATTCAAAAATTCATTCCTTAAACCAATAATAGACTTCAAAAATTTACTCTGAGAACTCTCTCCCTCTCCTTCCTTTATTCCTCCTCCACTATTACATCCCATCATCACCATCATCATCACCATTAATATTACTACTTTTACTCTTACTTTCCCCTCTCCTTTTTTCTCTATATTCATTCTTCTAGCCTCCTTATTTTTTATTTTTTTCTAGCTTATCTTTAAAGGAGAATCAAAAAAACAAAATGGACACAACTATGAATTAACGGATAATAAATAACAAATGTTAGCAATATCAAATAAAATATATCTTTTAGACAAAATAAAATAAAAGATACTAAGAACTTAACTCTCAGTATCTTCCCGTTATAACTTTATTTATCTTATTTTATTATTCAGTCATATAATTTTAGCCATTGATTCTTAGCATCAGAAGCACTCTTATCAGACACCACAGGAGTAGCATTAGCATTAATTTTCATTACTGCTTTTACTTCTTTAAGTCCTGCATCTATTATCTTCCTTATTGCTACTGTTAATGTATCTAGCGCCTTAGTTACTGCACTAACAGCAGCGCCCCTTTAACTGCAGTAGTAACTTCAGCAGTTCCAGCATTATCATTAGCAAATTTACCATTCTTTGCCATAGCTCGCAATGCTATAGCTCCTGCTATTGTTCCATCTTTTGCATTTGCATCAGTAGCTGAAACATTTTTAACTATAGCCTGCAGAATATCAGCTCCGGTCACTGCTCCTACTGCTTTTGCTGCATCTGCTGCTGTCTTCTTTGCATTATCAGCAGCACCAATAGCAGCATTACCAAATAATTTCCCTGCTTCATCATTCCCACCATTAGCAGTTCTTGCAGTAGAACCATCACTAGCCTTTTTATCATTCCCAGCCTCTGCATTTCCTACACCTTTAAGTACTATATCAACAATCCCTTTAATTCCCTTTACTAGCTTATCAACATCAGCTCCTGCAGCACCTCCAGCATTATTAGCAGCGATATTACCAATTGGATCACCTGCATCACCAATTGCCTCACTTGCCTCCTTTGCTCCAACTATTATCTTATCAAGTGTCTCACTAACCAATTTCTTCACTGCACTTTCAGTAGCCTCAGCATTCGGATTCTTTTCTTCCTTCATTTCAGCAACAATCTTATTAAGCCCACTCTTAATCCCTTCTACTGTACTCTGCACTGTCTTAAAATACTTACCTACATCCGACTTCTTTGAATCAACATTCAATCCCAATACGCTCCCTACCATTTCCCCAAATGAAGTAAAAACATTCAAAAATTCTTCACTCACATTAACTAATGACTGCAAAAATTTATTCTTCCCTTCCTCTCCTCCAACTACTCCCCCACTATTACATCCCATCACTATCATCATCATCAATATTAATCCCTTCATTCTCATTCTATCCCACATCTTATCCTCTCTCTTCACTCTCTCTATTACTCTCTCTCCTATCCCTCCCTTCCCTTTTATTTCCCCTTCTTTTCCTTCTCTATTCATTTTCTTCCCCTCCTTATTTATATTCATTATTAGCTTTTTCATAGCTTATTTATTAAAGAATTAGAGGCAAAAAAATATGATTTAATACTGCAAATAAAAAAGAGAGCTTGATTGCGCTCTCTACTAGCCTTTTTACCTAATAATTATTACATAAACTATATATACTAATTCACCTATTAATTAGCCTTAACTTTAGCTTCAGAACCCTCTCCTTGCTTAATCTCTCCTAATACCTTATTTATCCCTTTTAATCCCAAATCTACTGTATCCCTTATTGCTATTGTCAATGTACTTAACACCTTATTTACTGCACTTGATACTACACCATTTACTGCATTAGCATATTTATCACTAGCATCCTGCTTAGCCGCAAATTTACCATCTTTTGCCATCGCTCGCAATGCTATACCTGCTGCTATTATTGCGTCTTTTTGGTCTTCATTAATCTCTTTTTTAGCATCATCTTTTTTTGCAGCAGCAATCTCTGCTGCATTTTGAGCCGCATCAATTTTAATATCACCATTAACAACCTGATTAGACTTAACAATAGCTTGCAATATATCAGCACCACTCACTGCTCCTATACTTGCATTTGCCTTAGCTGTCTCAGCCTCTTGAGGAGCATCATCTTTCCTTGCAAAAAATTGTCCAACTTTCTTCTTTTCACCATCTTGAATGGCATCAGCATCTGCTTTGCCTTTTGTCAACACCACGTCAACTATTGTTTTAATTCCTTTCACAAGTGAATTGACACTTGTAACATCTGCTGCTACAGCATCTTGACCTCCTTTAACAGCATTTCCTATAGCAACATCACCTGTAGCACCTTTTGACGCTTCCTTTGCCCCTTCTTCGATCTTACTTATCTTCCCAATAAATTCCTCTACCTTCTCTTTCACTTTCTCATAATTCCCATGTTCTTCTAAAATTTTACTTAATTTACCTTTCACTATCTTCATTGTATTCTCAATTTTAGTAAAATATCCACCTATCTCACTTTTCTTTGTATCTGCCTTTATTCCTAATGTCTCCGTAATCATATCGCCAAAACTCACAAATACATCTAAAAATCCTTTCCCTAAATTTGCTATATCACTCAAAAATACCTTCTCTGGATCCTTTACTCCACTATTACATCCCATCATCATCATCACCATCATCAATATTATTACTCTTACTTTCCCCTCTCCTTTTTTCTCTTTATTCATTCTTCTAGCCTCCTTATTTTTTATTTTTTTCTAGCTTATCTTTAAATAGTAGGAAGACAAAAAAAATAAAATCAAATACACAAAAAATGAATGAATAATCACTAACAAATGACAACAAATTCATAAAAATTAAAAAGATACAAAGAGCTTACTCTCAGTATCTTCCCTTTATAACTTTATTTATTTATTTATTTATATTATTAAAGCTATTTCTTGCTTTAATATCTTGGTATTTATATACTTTAACTTCCTTAAGTAGTAGGTTTAACTACAAGCTCTGCTATTACATCCGACAATATCTTATTAGAAGCCTTCAACAATTCATCAATTGTACCGTTGAGTTTAGCAAGCTCAGTAGCCCCTTTATCTTTTGTATTATCAGTTACATCTATAGCACTTTTAGCATCTGTATCTTTAGCACCTTCTTTCCCAAGATCAGCATTCTTTTCTTTCAACTTATCTAAAAATGCTTTACCTTCTTTCCCAACAGCAACAATCTTTACTTTCAATTCATCAGAAATGTTATCTGTTGTTTCCAAGCCTTTTAACTTAGTGTTTACAGCTGATATTACACTATGCACTCCTGCAAGTAAAGACCCATTATAATCAGCTTCAGCAGTAAGACTACCATTAGCATCAATCTTTTTGCCTATAGCTTTAGCCAACTCTTCAACCGACTTAACTAAAGTATGCACTTCTTTAACACTTTCTGCAAATGCCACCGCATCTCTTATCTTTTTACTTACCACCTTTAAATCTATTACACTCCCATCTCCCTTCCTTGCTTTCCCTTCCTCTCCTTCCTTTATTCCTCCCCCACTATTACATCCCATCATCATCATCACCATCATCATCACCATCATCAATATTATTACTCTTATTCTCCCCTCTTCTTTTTTCTCTCTCCTCATTCTTTTCGCTTCCTTGTTTTTTTATTTCTTTATTTCTCGCTTTTTTATTAAGAATAAGGAAAACACAAAAGATAAAACGAATACAACTATGAATGAATGGACAAACGAAAATTCATAAAATATCTATATAAAAACTGATTATTTATTCTATTATAAATTTAAAAATATAAAATATTTATCATTGACTTTTCTATATCTATCATATATGACTTCTTATCATAAATATTTGTGTATTTTTTACCATATTATAAAACCATAAATGATTGTCATTCAATCTTTTTAAATAACTAAGGTACATCACAATAAAGATTAAAATTTATTTTTTATAATATAATATGTTATCTTGTATGATATGTACAATTTAACATAACAAACTGAATATTTTTCATTAGAACATTTTAAAAACCAAAAATAATAAAATTAATCATATAAAGCAATATATCTCTACTTCACTATAAAATAAAAGAGACAAATAACTTAACTCTAAGTATCCTCATCAGTATCTTTAATTTACAACTTTATTTATTTTCTTAAAGTTATTATCCTAATTGAATATCTTGGTATTTATATAATTTAACTTCTTTAAGTAGTAGATTTAATTACAAGTTCTGCCATTACATCCGATACCATTTTATTAGAAGCCCTTAATAATTCATCTATTGCTATCCTGTCTTTTTCTAATTTTTTCCGTACCTCCTTTTTTCTGATAAGTGACAAAGTAGTTAATTAGCTTTTACAAGAAAAAAAATAAAAGCTAAGAATACTACACTCTTAGCTTTATAGCTATTGATTTTATTTGCTCCGGTTACTTACCTTCCAAGTAAAAAACTAATTTTACAATAACATCCAAATTCTTTATCTCTTACCTTATTAAGATTGACCATCCGTTGCTGCAACATTAACAGGATTTGTAAGCTCATTAATTGCAGCTTCCACTGCAGCTTGAGCAGCTGTTATTAACTCATCAACTGCTGTATTGAGGGATTCAAGCTCAGTTACTCCTTTATTTTTAGTAGCATTTGTTACAAGTAAAGCTGCTTTTGCATTATCATCACTAGCATCTTCCTTCCCAAGATCAGTATGTTCTGTTTTTAATTTATTTGAGAATGATTCACCACTAGTTTTCGCAGCAATAACCTTTGCCTTCAGTGTAGCAGAAAGTCCAACCTTACCCTCTAATACCGTCAACTTACCATTGATATCCAACGCAATATTATATGCTCCTGCAAGCAATGATCCATTCTTACCAGCCATAGTATCAAACTTTCCATCTGACTTAATCTTCTTCCCAATAGCACCAGCAAGAGTATCTACTGACTTAACTAAAACATGCACTTCTTTTACTTTCCCCAAAAACTCCACCGCATCTCTTATCTTTTTACTTACTCCCTTTAAATCTATTACACTCCCATCTCCCTTCTTTACTTGTCCCTCTTCTACTCCTCCTACTCCCCCACTATTACATCCCATCACCATATTATCTTTGTTTGTACAATTTTATATAATAAACTGAATACTTTTAATTAGAACATTTTAAAAAAATCACAAATAATAAAATTAATCATATCAAGTAACATATTTCTATTTAACATACTATAAAATAAAAAATACCAAAAGCTTAACTCTTAGTATCTTCACTTTATGACTTTATTTTTCTTATTTACTTACATAACTTTACCT
Organism: Borrelia duttonii Ly; assembly: GCF_000019685.1. Taxonomy (NCBI): domain Bacteria; kingdom Pseudomonadati; phylum Spirochaetota; class Spirochaetia; order Spirochaetales; family Borreliaceae; genus Borrelia; species Borrelia duttonii. Next base: position 54,396 of record NC_011256.1, on the reverse strand, counting down.
ATTTTATTTTGACCACCAGAACCACTCTTTTTAGATGATACAGGAAGTATCATTAGTATTAATTTTCATTGCTTCTTTAACAGTTTTAAAACCTTTATCAATAGTACTTCTTACTAGATTCACTAGACTTTTTTACATTTTTAATATCTAATTATTGAGAAAGATATTAGATTTTTTCAAGTTTCAGTATGTTTTTTCTTACGCTAAAATTAACACTGTAAATGAGCATCATAAAATCTCTTCATTTTATACAAAAAACCGAATATTCTTGATTAGAACATATGCATCAACCAAGTAACACATCATTAACAAAAATAACACCTCCCTCATGATTAAAGAGAGAAGTGTGCAACATTACAATATACATAATTTATTAATCACCATTTATATTGTTTATTTAGTAGCTGAGTTTGAGTAAAAGCTTCAGTTGTATCAGTCTCAACTGTTTCAAAGTACTGTATTCCCTTAACAGCTTCTCTTATCTTATTTAGATTAATACTTACTGTTTTCCTAACTATTAAATCAAGTATTCCTAATACCTTATTTACTGCACTAGCCGCTGCAGCTTTGACAATACCAGTATCATTATTATCAGCACTAAATTTACCAGACTTAGTCATAGCTTTTAACGCAACAGCAACTACTAAATCTGCATTGGTAGCTACCTTAGCACCATTAGCTACATTACCACCAGTAACTAATTCTCCAGCATCATTATTAACATTAGCATCAAGATTTCCTGTTTTAATCTTAGCATTTTTTATCTTATCAATCTCACCTACTTGCCCTAAAGATTTTAAATGGCATTTCAATGCATCTAAAACTTCCTTAGCAGAATTAATTGCTTCTCTAATTGAATGTTTTAATAAATCGCTCTTATCACCACCTGTCTCTGACTTCTTTGCTACCTCTTCTAACTCTTCTGATGCTTTCTCAAGTTTAACACCTAAACTATTAAAATATTCTCCCACTTCATTCTTCTTTGTTGTTGCTTTAGCAGCAAATCCCAACACATCCGACACTAACTCCAAAAATGCATAAAATGCATTCTCTGCACTCCTCCCCCACTTCCATCATTGCTCCACTTAATCCTCTCCCGTCTCTTTTCTCTTACCTTTTTTCCTCCCTTAAAAGATTCTCTTAGATCCTTTTAACTCTATAATAAATGGATACTACACTAAAAAAAGAAAACAATTCTCCTACATGCAGAAACAAGTGTTTCACTGTTCTGACTTTATCATTTGCTTTAACGATCTATTTAGTAACAATACCAAATCCTAAAACACAAATTCCAATACATTGCATAGATTATCTGATACTCAAAATTACTTTTACACCGCAATTAATACCAACAGCATTAACATTAAAACAGCGAGTACCTCAGCTTAATGATTCATCAAAAAAACAAACAACTTCTACCTCTACCACATCCTTATTATCTACACTATCTATTAACCCTGCTTGAAATTCTTTAACACCTGAATCTGTTGCTAATTCTACTATCCCTTTTACGCATTATATGCCTTCTTTAATTCACTATCAATTACTACTATCCATTGTTTCAAACTAATTTCTGCATCACCTAATAGATTAAAATTACCTATCTTTCTAAAGCTCTTAGATGTGTCTTTATGTCCCCCTAAAACCTCTTTTAAAAACTAAAAGCTTTTTTAATGATATTCTTTGATGAAGCGCTTTTACCATCACCTGTTTCTGATCTTTTTTAGTTACTTCTCTTAACTATTCTAATACTTTTCCAAGTTTAGCATCTAGACTGTTAAAATATTCTCCTACTTTATCCCTAATTATATCTACTTTAACAGTAGATCCTAAAATATCGTCCAATAACTACAGCAATGCTCGAAACTTCTCTCAAATTCTATTATTGCTACAACTTAACCCACTTCCTAATCTTCCTTTATCTCCTGATACCTTTCCCTATAACCACCTATTACTTTTAAGATCTTTGAATTCTCTCTATTGTATTCAAAGATACCTCCTTCCTATATTCCTACGCTTACTTCAAAAGCAAAATCAAAATTAATAAATACAAAATGAGTAAAAATTAATGACACGTAAATAAACAAAGAATTAAGAAAATACACTATTAAGAAATAAGATATTATACCCTTAACAAAGTTAATTTATGTAAAAACAACAAAAAGGCCCTCTTAACAAGAAAGCCTTTTATTTCAATTACTTTATTATTTTGTATTAACTTTATTAATTTAATTTGCTGATCTTATTTAAGGTTATTTTCTATCATAAATAGTTACAAATTTTTAACTTTCGGTATTAAGTTTCATAGCTTCTTTTACTACTTGAAGTCCATCATCCACTGTTTTCCTTATTGATATAGTTAATGTACTGAGTAACTTATTAACTGCACTAATTGCTATATTTTTAACTTCAGTAGCAATATCATTAGCAGCATTACCATTGGCAAATTTACCATCTCTTGCCATGGCTCTTAGAGCTATTCCTCCTGCTACAGTTGCATCTTTGGGAGTAACTGCATTTCCAGTGGTTTCTTTTGCTAATTTAGCAGAATCACCATTATCTTTAATCATAGCTTGTAATATATCAGCCCCAGTTATTGCTCCAACTGCTTTTGACGCATCAGCAGCAACTTTTTTAGCATTGTCATCAGTACCAGCAGCATTATTTCCATTAGCAAATAATTTTCCTGATTCTCCATCACCTGCATTACCATTACTCCTTTGACCATCGCCAGCAATCTTTGCCTTATTGGAATCACCAGCATCAGCTTTACCTTCACCCTTAAGTACCACTTCTACAATAGCCCTAATTCCATTCACTAATGCATCTATACCAGTAGCTGCAACACCACTAGCATCATTAGCAGCAACATTTCCAATAAAACCATCCGCATTACCAATGGCCTCACTTGCTGTCCTTGCTCCACCAATTATCTTATCTAGTTTACTCTCAACTAATGTTTTAACTGCACTCTCTACTCCCTCAGCATTCGGATTCTTTTCTTTCTTCATATCACTAACAATTTTATTAAGTCCATCCTTTATCCCTTGCACAGTATCTTGAACCTTCTTAAAGTAATTCCCTACATCCGACTTCTTTGAATTAACATGCAACTCCAATACACTCCCCTTCCTTTACTCCCCCATCATTACATCCTATCACCATCACCACCATCATCATCATCCCCAATACTATTCCCTTCATTCTCATACTTCCTCCCTTATTCTCTCCTCTCCTATCTCTCTCTTCTCTTTTTGCACATATTTCCTTTATTTCTCTCTTCATTTCCTTCGCCTCCTTATTTTTTTCTTTATTGCTTTTTTATAGCTTATTTGCTTTTCCTTTATATTTACTTAGCTTATCTTTTAAGATCTATAAGCAAAAAATGTGATTTATATAGAAATAATTTACATAACATACACAATACTGAAAATAAAAAAAGAGAGCCCTCTTGCTCTCTCTACTAATATTTATATCTAATAATTTTTAATTAAATTCAAATATTACTATCCTAATCTTACTGCTGACCTACTGCTTTTGGATCTCTTGCCTTATCTACTTCTGCCTTTACTTTCTCAATCACATTCTTTACTGTCTTCTTCACTATTTCTTCTACTGCTACTAATAATTTATTTACCGCACTTATTCCTACTGCTTTTACAACTTTATCATCATCATTATTATTAGCAGCTAATTTCCCACCTTTCACTAATGAACGTAATGCTATCCCTCCTGCCACTGCCGCTGCTTTAGCTGCTTCTTGTGCTAAATTAGCTTTATTGCCTCCTAATGCAAATTTTAATGTACTTGTTGAAGCATCTGCATTATTTACACCTAATGCTTGATCATTGTCTCCTGATGCAACTATTGATGCAAGCATTTCCTCCCCATTTACAATTGACAATATTGCTGCCGCTTTATCCCCCACTGCCGCTCCTGGCCCTTGATCTGTAGCTAATATTTTAGCTCCATCTTTATTATCTGCACTACCCACTTTTAATGCTATATCTCCTGCTTTTGGCCTTGCAACACCTTCTTTACTGGATGTGTCAACTATTCCTTTCAATGCTTTAAAGGCATCCTTCAATTCATCTGTACTTGCTGCTACTCCTTTGGCGTTAGATGCCACCTCACCTACAACATTGCCATCACCTATTCCCTTTAATGCTTCTAAATACCCTTTTAACGTACTTAAAGTAGCTTTTGCGGAATCAACAACTGCCCTTATTGACTTGTCATCAAATATACCATCTTTATCAATATCTGCTGATGCTTTTACTGCTACTTGTTCTAATTCTGTTGATGCAATTTTAAGTTTATTACCCAGACCATCAAAATAATCCCCTACTTCACTCTTCTTTGTGCCTTCAGTAACAGTAAATCCCAAAGAACCTGAAACTAGTTCCAAAAATGAGTAAAATACATTCTCTGCACTTCTCCCTACTTCCAGCAATACCTCACTTAAACTTTTAGCTCCTCTCCCGTCTCCTCCTCCTGCGCTGATCCTTCTCCCTTTACTCCCCCACTATTATATCCCATCATCACCACCATCATCATCACTAATAATAAATGGACAAACGAAAATTTATAAGATCTATATAAAAAGTAATGATTAATCTTATTACAAGATATTATCAATCTGAAAATACAAAATCTTTAATATTGACTTTTTTTATATTTATAATATGCAACCACTATAATTTATAATATCATTAAGGTTATATATAATTGTTATTTAATATTTACAAACGATTTTCATAATCAAGGTTAAAACTTATTTTTCATAGCGTATTATCTTTTTTTGTATGTACAATTTCATAAAATAAATAAACTGAATATTTTTCATTAGAATCTTTTTAAGAAAAAACAAATAATAAAATTAATCATATAAAGCAATATATCTTTAGTAACTAAAAACTTAAATAACAAGATAACAACATTGATTGATAGTACACTGAAAAATAATAAATTGTTCTTATTTGCTCAAAAAAAGCTTGCTAGCGCAAATTTAACACAATATTTATGTTATTTTAACATCAAAAAAGAAACCATCTCGTCTGAATCAAAAAAGATGGTTTTCTTTATACTTAAATAACTTTATTATTTCTTATTATTTCTATTTAACTTTCTCATTTATTGAGTAACAACAGATTGATTAGTCTCAGTTCCACTAGTCTCAGAATATTTTATTCCCTTAACCGCTTCTCCTATCTTATCTAAATTGATTGCTACTGTCTTCCTAATTATTAAATCCAACACCCCTAATACCTTATTTACCGCACTTACTTCTGCTGCTTTAACTCCTACAACCTCATTGACAGCAGCACTAAGTTTACCATTTTTAGCCATTGCCTTTAGTGCAACAGCTGCTACTAAATCAGCATTGGTTTTTGCACCATAGTTATCAGTAGTACTAGCACTGGTAGTCAATGCTCCAGCTTCATTATTATTCCCAACAGCAAGAACAACATCAGTCTTAGCATTCTTAATTTTATTAATCATTACCCATGGATCTGCTTTAAATACCTCTTCGGCTAATTTAGGTTCAACATTAGCAATATCACCAATATCAGCACCATTATTAATTACACCAGCAAGTTCAGTTAGTGAAGCAATTAGCCGTGTAAAAACATCATTTACTCCTTTGATTGCACCTTTAACAGCTTCAATTGTAACTCCATCAGCATTCTTAGCCTCCAATATCTTACCTTTTAGCCTCCTAGCTCTTTTAACTTATTCTTAGTTGTTATAAGTCCATCACCTATTTTCTTAAAGTATTCTCCCAACTTACCCTTCTTATCCCCCCGATTTCACTACATTAAACCCTAATACATCTCCTATTACACTCCCAAAACCAGCAAAAATTTTATTCTATCCATTCTCCTATTATTCCCTAATATCTTTTCTTTTAAGAAAGACACAAAAAATAAAATCATAAAAGTAACGAATGAATAGATAAACTAAAATCCAGAAAAATATCTATATAAAAACAACGATTGATTTTATTACTATCTATCATCAATCTGAAAATATAAAAATTCAGTAGTTAACCCTTTATATTTATAAAATCCAATTATTATAGTTCCTGGTATATTTTTTGTTATATTATGATTCAAATTATAACCTATACATGCTTATCATTTAACCCTTTTAAATGACTAATATGCCCTATAAGAAAGATTGAAAGTTTTATAATATATTATTTTTATTGATACAATCTTATAAAATAAACTGAATATTTTCCACTAGAATATTTAAAAGAAACCACAAATGATCAAATTAAAACACATAAAATAATAAACTCATGTTAAATATAACATAAAATAAAAGATACCAAGAACTTAAATCCCAGTATCTTTACTTCGTAACTTTACTTTTCTTATTTTATTATTTAATTATGTAATTCCAATTATTGCTTTTGACCACTAGAACCACTATTCTCAGATGCTACAGGAATAACATTAGTATTAATTTTCATAGCCTCTTTAACATTCTTAAATCCCAAATCAATTGTTTTTCTTATTGCTACTGTTAATGTATCTAATACCTTAGCTACTGCACTTACTGCCGCTCCTTTAGCAGCAATAACATAATCAGCGCTATCAGCAGTAGGCCCAGCAAACTTACCATTCTTAGCCATAGCTCTTAACGCTATACCTCCTGCTACTTCCGCATCTTTAGGAGCAGCACCAGCGTTACCATCATTACTCTTAGCTAAAGTAGCAGCTTTATCAGCTTTAACTATAGATTGCAAGATATCAGCACCAGTTACTGCACCAACAGCTTTTGACGCATCAGCTGAAACTTTTTTTGAATTGTCAGCATTACCAGCAGCAGCAGCAAACAATTTACCTGCTTCACCATCCCCAGCAGCAGCAGCAGTTCTTGCCGTACTACCATCTTCAGCTTTCTTATCATTCCCAGCCTCAGCATTTCCTACACCCTTAAGTACTACATCTACAATTGATTTAATTCCCTTGATTAATTTGTCAACATCCCCAACAACACCAGCAGCATTATTAGCACCAACATTACCAAGTAGATCATCACCTTCAATACCAACAGCCTCACTAGCAGTCTTAGCCCCTTCTATTATCTTATCAAGAGTTTCAGTAACTAATTTTTTTACTGCAGTCTCAATAGCCTCAGCATTCGGATTCTTTTCTTCCTTCATTTCAGCAACAATTTTCTCAAGTTTCTCCTTTGTCCCTTTAACAGTCTCCTGTACTGTCTTAAAATATTTCCCTACATCTGATTTCTTTGAATCAACATTTAACCCCAATACACTCCCTACCATTTCCCCAAATGAAGTAAAAACATTCAAAAATTCTTCACTCACATTAACTAATGACTGCAAATATTTATTCTTCCCTTGCTCTGCTTCTAATACTCCCCCACTATTACATCCCATCATCACCACCATCATCACCATTAATATTATTACTCTTATTTTCCCTCTACTTTTTTCTCTCTCCTCATTCTTTTCGCCTCCCTGTTTTTTATTTCACCTTCTTTTACTTCTCTCTTCATTTTCTTAGCCTCCTTTATTTTACTTATTTATTTTCTTATTTGTAGTTCTTTAAATACTAGTAAGACACAAAAAATAAAATCAGACACACATAAAATGAATGGATAAACGAAAATTCATAAAAATATCTACATAAAAACTTATGATTCATTTTGTTATTAATTGAAAAATAAAAAATATTTAAAATTGACTTTCACAGAATTAGAGTTTCTACTAATATTGATGTTCCTTCCTGTTTTTGGTGGTACCAATGGCAATGCTGGTATTAATGTTGGTCTTAAATAGTAGGTTAAATAGGTATAAATTAAACGCTATAATTCCAAGTAGTTAAACTTGTAATTTATAATTGTATATTCTAACCTGACTACCAGAATTTACTACATTAATTTTTACTCCAAATTTCCCTGCTGCATCAATAATACTTTTAACTTATGAAACAATGACTTAAAAACCAGTTCTATCAGTAGTACCAAGAGACAGCATCAAAATTACCACCAATATTAATCACTAGATTAACTTATTCCATAAACATAAAAAATAGCACAAGCTAAGAGCATAGTGCTCTTAGCTTTTTTATTAATTTTATTTCTTCAGTTACTTACCTTTTAATTTAATACTAATCCTATACATCTAAAATTAATTTTATATCCTAATCATTTATTTTGAATAAGTGTTGCTGCCTTAGAAGATGTTGTAAGTTCCGATATTGCTATTTCTAATGCACCATTAACAGACTTTAACAACTCATCTATTGCTGTGTTAAGTTCAATAAGTTCCTTAGCCCCTTTAGCTCCCGCAGCATCACTTTTAAGAAAGGCTGCTTTTGAATCCACATCAGAAGCATCTTCTTTACCAAGGGCAATATTCTCACTCTTCAATTTATCTAAAAATTTCTTACTTGATTGCTCAGCAACAATAACCTTTGCCTTAAGTGAATCGGTCTCAACTGATTGCTTTAATGCCTTCAATTTGGTTTCTGCAGTCAATATTACTTGAAATACCCCTGCAATTAAAGACCCATTATGATTAGAATTGGTAGTATCAAGTTCATAAGCATTTTTAATTTTTGCTCCTATAGCTTTAGCCAGCTCATCAACCGACTTAACTAAAGTCTCAACTTCCTTTACTTTCTCAACAAACTCCACCACACTCTTTATCTTCTCCCCAATCACCTTTAAATCTATTACACTCCCATCTCCCTTCTTTGCTTTCCCTTCCTCTCCTTCCTTTATTCCTCCTCCACTATTACATCCCATCACCACCATCACTACCATCACCATTATTCCTTTTACTATTCTTTTCATTCTATTCACTCTCTCTATTACTTATTACTCTCTTCCCTTTTATTTCCCCTTCTATTCCTTCTCTCTTAATTTTCTTCGCCTCCTTATTTTTTCTTTCTTTTTAGCTTTCTTTCATAGCTTTTCTTTAAATAATAGAAACAAAAAATATGATTTATATAACACACAATACCTAAAAATAAAAAAAGAGAGCTTTTTTGCTCTTCCTTTCCAGAGTTCTTATCTAAGAATTTTCACTATATTCAAATATATACTAATTCAACTTACTCACTAACTCTAGCTCCAACTCCTTCTACTTGCTCCATCTCTCCTAATACATTATTTATCTACTTTAACCCTTCATCCACTCTACTTCTGATTGCTATTGTCAATGTACTTAATACCTTATTTGCTGCACTTACTTGCCACTGCTCCATTAATAGCAAAAGCCGATTTATCTTCACACCCGTCTTAGCAACAAATTTACCATCCTTTGCCATTGCTCTTAACACTATCCCTCCTGCTATTACTGCATCTATCTTAGCCGCATCAAGTGTTTTAGTAGCAGAATTTTTATTAGCAAATGCAATTTCTGCAGCATTAGTTACAGTATTAATATCTTTAGCATCAGCATCGCCAGACTTTGCTATAGCTTGTAATATATCAGCTCCAGTTACTGCTCCTATTGTCGCACTTGCCGCTTGCTGCCTACAATTCTGTCCCATCATTAGCATTTGTAGCAAATAATCCACCAACTGACTTCTTTTCCTGATCTCCTGTTTTAATAGAAGTAGCATCTCCTTCTCTCTGTAAAACCACTCCAACAATTTCCTTTATTCCTTTTACAATAGAATTAACACTTTTAATATCAGCAGCCTCGGCATCCTGCTACTTAATAGCATTACCTATAACATCACCAACAGCACCACTGGATGCCTTTTTTTTTGCTCCTTTTTCAATCAGATAACAATTATTTACCCCTAGTAAAAAATTTTTGAGAAAACATCAAAACTTTATATAGTAACACAATAGATTTATGTCACTAAAACAAAAAAGGAAAATATCTCTCCTTAATAAAGAGAAAAATATTTTCCTTACATAAATAACTTTATTATTACTATTTAATTTACAGATTTATTTAGTAACAACAGATTGCACAGTACCAGATTGACCAGCCTCAATGCCAGAAGTTTCAGAATACTTTAATGCCTTAACTGTTTCTCTTATCTTATCTAAATTTATTGCTACTGTTTTCCCAATTAATACATCCAATATCACTAATACTTTATTCACAGCATTCGCTGCTGCTCCTTTAACTGAATCAGCATTATTAACACTAAATTTACCACCTTTGGTCATCGCCTTAAGAGCTACTGCCGCTGCTAAGTCAGCATTAGTTTTTGCAGTAACACCTGCAGCACCAGTTCCAGTAGCTAATTCTCCTGCAGCATCACCTGCAGCAGCCGCCCCATTTTTAGTCTGAGCATTTTTAATTTTATCAATCATTGCCCATGAATCTGCTTTAGATACCTCATCTGCTAGCTTATCACCTGCACCAGCATTATCATTCCCAGCTAAAGCATTAGGGCCATTACCATTAACTACTGTAGCACCACCATCACTTCCAGAAACAATTTTTATGCCAGAATCTATTGCAACTTCAACAATTTCTTTCACACTTTCAATTACAGTGTCTACACTAACTTTATCAGCACCAACTGCACCATTATTAGCATCGCCAAGAGGAACACTAGCACTAGTTACACCAGCAAGTTTAGTTAGTGAAGCAATTAGTTGCTCAAAAACATCACTTGCTCCTTTAATTGCATCCTCAACTACTTTAATTGTGCTCCCATCAACATTCTTAACTTCAGATATTTTAACTTTTAACTCGTTTAACTTATTCTTAGTTGTTGTAAGTCCTTCTCCTACTTTCTTAAAATGTTCTCCGACTTTACTTCTATTATCTCCCACTTTAACTACATTAAACCCTAATACATCCCCTATTGCACTCCCAAACCCAGCAAAAATCTCCTGAAACCCCTCTCCTATCTTTACTAATGACTCTAAAAAACTATTCTTAGCTTCCAAGTTTACCTTCCCTTCTCCACTTACTCCCCCACTATTACATCCCATCATCATCACTATCATCATCACCATTAATATCACTACTCTTACTTTCCCCTCTCCTTTTTTCTCTATATTCATTCTTCTAGCCTCCTTATTTTTTATTTTTTTCTAGCTTTTCTATTAAGGATTAGAAGAAACAAAGATGTTTATATGAAACACAACTCATCAAACTATATACAATACTGCAAATAAAAAAAGAGAGCTCTATGCTCTCATCAACTCGATCTTTATTTAACTAATTCAATTACATTCTCAATTATCCTAATTATCTTATTCTTTTATTCATTAATTTTGGCAACAGATCCTTCTCCTTGTTTAATCTCTCCTAACACCTCACTAATCCCTTTTAATCCTTCATCTACTGTATTCCTGATTGATATTGTTAATGTAGATAACACTTTGTTTACAGCACTTGCTACTGCTCCATTTACTGCATTTGCTGCTTTCTCTTCATTTTTAGCTGCAAACTTACCACCTTTTCCCATCCCTCTCAATGCTATTCCCCCTGCTATTACTGCATCTTTCTTTGCTGCTATATCGTTAATTTCTTTCTTATTATCTTCCTTATTAGCAGCAGCAATATTTGCTGCATCTTTTGCTGTATCAATTGCAGACGCATTAGTAGCCTCGCCTGAATTTGCTATCGCCTGCAATATATCAGCTCCACTTACCGCTCCTATAGTTGCACTTGCAGCCGCTGCTACTGCTTCACTACTATCATTAGCTTTGTTTCCACTAAATAACCCACCTATTGTTTTTTGCTCATCTGCTGATGTCTTAGTAGCTCCTGCATTTCCCTCATCTTTCTTGAGTACTACTCCAACTATTCCTTTAATTCCTTTAACTAATGCATTTACACTTGCAACATCTGCTGGTGATGCATCCTGACCAGTCGTAGGAGCACCACCAATAGCATCACTACTTTCAGTCCCGCTTGCTGCTGTTTTAGCTCCTTCTGCTATCTTGTCCAAAGTCGCAGTAATAAATTGCTCAACAACCGTTTTAACTTTTTCATATTTCCCATTCTTATTAAGAATTTCGTTCAATTTTACTTTGGTAGTTTTCATAGTCTCCTCAATATCACTAAAATACTTCCCTATCTCACTCTTCTTCGTATCCGCTTTTATCCCCAATGTCCCTGTAATCATATCGCCAAAACTCACAAATACATCTAAAAACCCTTTCCCTAAATTTACCATCTCACTCAAAAACACTTTCTCTGGATCTCTACCTCCACTATTACATCCCATCATCACCATCATCATCATTTTCTAGCCTATCTAATAAAGATAGTAAGACACAAAAACAAAATGGATACAACTATGAATGAACAGATAATAACTAACAAATGTTAGTACATAAACTTTATAACAAAACATTAAACTTTCAAAGTTTAAAAGGTTATTTTGAAAGTAATAATGATAATTTAGAACAATTTAAAGATCAAGCATCAAGTAATTGTGAAATAGAAGAATAAAGATAAAATTAAAAGCAAATCTTGTTTAAAAATCTCTATACAAACCAAAATAACTAATAGTATACTTAAAAACAAGGAGAATATTATATGTATAAATATCTAAAACACATACTAATTTATAATCTAATACTAATTTACTCTTGTACAGATAAAGTAAAAGAACCTACAAACACACAACAAGCGAATGACAATAAGAATTTTAATACCATTATTAATGGATTTAACAAATATATAGAAAAAGCAAGAGAAGACTTGAACAAACATGAAAAAGATAAAAGACAACTACAAAATTATGACGACTATAAAATAGCAATAGACAAATATGATAAATTTATTTCTTGGATTGAAGATAATCCCGACACAAAGAAAGAACTAGATACAGATTTTACTGAGGCTTATAATTGTCTAGAGCAAAGAAGAGCAGAAAATGCATCTGAAAAAACTTTAGATGAATATATACGTGATGCCATTGATTGCACAAATAATCCTTTATCATGTAAAGATACAAGGAAAAAATATGGAACTAAAAATAACCAGATATTTTTATTCTTTACATATAATTTCCATACACTATTTCACAGTAAAAACACTCTCAAAGATATATTAGTCAAATTTAAAACACTTGATATTTCAGAAGTAAAAGATAAATTTTGATTTTATTGTAAGTAAGCAATAAATTAAAAGTTTATAAAAAGTGAAGGAAGTTAACTTTATGTTAACCTATGATAAAAAGTAGGTAAACAAAAGAAAGATAGAGGCAAAATATTATCATTTCACAAAGTAATAGGCTTAAAATGGAGTAGAAAACAAGCATATAGTAAACAATAGGAATAAGTATCTTGGATATTTATTCCAAAAATATTTCAAACTATATCTTCTACTAACTTAAACCAAACTACATGTCATTTTTAACATACAAAGAAAGGACCAAAAAATTGACTAAACTTATAAGTATTTGTTAATATATTAATTAACCATTTAATAATTTTTAAAATTATTAGTTAATAAGTAAACTTGAAAATAAAAATACTAAACCCAAATCCACTCCTATAAGATTCTATCTGAATGAAAAGACAACAAAACTTGTAAAACGCTGCATCACAAAACTCAAAGATATAGATACAATTTCTGGATGGTTCATATACATATTATCAGTAACTGGTTGTAGAGAAGTAGAGATCAAAATGTCAAACTTATGATATATCAAAAGAAAAAAGCAATAATGGTGAAATATTTTTAGTTTACGTGTAAATGTTGCAAAGAAGCGAAGTAATATTTGCACCAGAGAAGTAGTAATTAGTGGAAATGAATATAAATCTATTATGAAAGTACATCATGATTATTTTATATCTAAAGGCAAAGACAAAAGACGTACATATCTATTAAAAAAAGCAAAAATAAATTTAAAGATAATAGAATAAATATAAATAAAATTTCAAAACAATTTAAAGATTTTGTATTCTAATTTCTATTGATCTTGCTTTTGTTACATCTATAGATGGTTTGTCTGTACTGCTATCTTCACTATTAGAAATATTATTTTCAATTTGTTCTTTATTGTTCTTTTGTTCAAGATCTAAATTACTAGCATCAGTATCAACTTCACTTTCTATTGACAAATATGCAACTAGTACATAAAGTTTGAAATAAGTTATTGCAGACCCCACAAGCTGCGGCCATGTATTTTGACTTTTGACCCCAAGAGACTTCAATTCTTTTATATGTGTTGATGTATCAAATGAATGTTAATATCCACTTAAAGGACTATAAAACGTTGTTGTAACAACATCTATTAAATTACAATCAATACTCTTTGTAGTTGGATACTGTACAAAATCAATATCTAGATCATGTTCCTTAATAAAATTCTTAACTTCCCTTACTATTTCATTAAAATCTTGATACTTATATCCATATCCATCAAGATTTTTGTTTACACCATTCAAACCCATTCTCAACGTTTTAAGGTTATTTAAAAAATCTATTTTCTTTTGATTCATTGTTGTATTTTTATTATTAATTTTTATTGTTTTCTATATATTTGTTTTTGTAATATTTTTGCATTCATTTATCACTCCTTAATTTCTAATATATAAAAATAATATAACGAAAACATAAGGAATAATAAAAATTGCAAAAAATACTCAAACATTAAAAGTTATAATATAAAAATTTAGAGCCTAATTAAACACTCTTTCTAGAATGCTTAATCAAGCTCTAAAAGCTAATTAAACGATAGCAATTAAGGTAGTATAAACGAAGAATACTACTGAAAAGTAGTGTATAATAAATTTAAAATAAAATCAACCCTTATTTTTCTATATATCTTTCAGTTTATGAAAAATTTACTTATCATAGACATTATAATAGATAATAGATATAATGATCATTATTAAGCAAAATAAAATTTATAGCTTCTTCACTAAAACCCTTTTTTAACAAATTCATAACTTAAGTCTTCTATTCGATATGTCCTATATGCTAAATTAGACATAAAAACTCCTTATTAATTATCCCTTCAATTTTTTAAACTCATTCTGAAGTTCTTCAAGAAACTCCTTTCTATTTTCAAAAAGTTCATCCAATACAAAACTAGTAAATTGAGAATTCTCCTTATAAAAATCATAACTACCTTGACTTCTAAGTTGAAAACGAAGTGGTTTTATTAGATTTTGTCTTGATTTCTTTATTGTTTTACTACCATTAGTTTTTATCAACAAAAGAGTGTCATTAATGCCATTTTCCAATAAGTAATCTTCACTTACAACACCATCTTCCATAGCGGCCGCTAATTTTAAATAATTATATATTTGACTCCTAGCTATTTTAAAATTTTTAGTAAATGCATCAAAAGTTTTAAATCCATCCATCTTGTAATAACCATTATCCTTTATTTCCTTTAAAATTTTCATACATTCTATTTTATAAATAATTTCTTTTTTAAATGAATTTACAAAATTTTCCTTTAATTTATTATAATATATTCTCAACTGTTCTTTACTATCAAACTTTTCTAAGACCCTATCATTTAACTGAATATTCACTTTACACCTCCTTTGTCCATTAAATGGATAATATATTTATGTTATACTTGTTTCTCTAAAAATTTATTAAATATATCCTGATATTCCACTATATAATCTTTATTAATATCAAAATCAGTATTGCTAGCTATTTTTCTATTTAAATCTTCTCGCTCTTTAATAGCTCCTAAAAAATTATCCTTAGCTTCTATAATATTCAACAAATACTTATGTGTTTTATTTCTTTTAAATCTAGTTACAATTAAATATATAGGTATTTTAAATCCTGCCTTTACGATAAAATGTTCTAATAATTGAAGACTTTCTACGGCCCATTTCTCAGCTGTCATTGGTACTATCACATAACTACTAACAACTAAAGCATTGACTAAAGTAAAATCTAAACTAGGATTTGTATCTATTATAATATAATCGTATCTTTCATTTAATAATTTTAAATTTTCTTTTAGCCTCATTTCTTTAAATAAAATATTCTCAGCATTAAATTGATACAAGGTTAAGTAACTAGGTATTAAATCTAAACCCTTCTTGATATTTAATATTGATTCATTAATATTAATATTATTTTTTATTACTTCATATATATTAAATTGGACAACATCAAATTTTTGGCGTTCTATATCTTTAATAAAATAACTAGTAGAAGATGCTTGTGTATCCATATCTATAAGCAAAACTTTAAATTTCTGTGCCAACAAAGTTGAAAATATAAGACTGGTCGTACTTTTACCAACCCCACCTTTAATTGATGCAATAGTAATTATTTTTGATTTTTTTCGATCCATTTAGTTATAAGACCTCCTTCTAATAATTTCTTTCCATAAAATTTATATACTTTTTTCTCTAAATTTACTATTAATTCAAGTAAAAATTGACTATATTGTGTTTCCTTTTTTTCTTTTTTAATTAAACGCGAAATTCCTTTAATATAACAAAACACACTTCCTCTTTTAAATCTAAATTCCATATAATAAATTTTTGAAAATGTGGATGACTTTATAACACCATTCTCTTCATATCTAGTCACAATTTTTTGCATTGGCTTTCTATATCCATAAAAAATACCTAAAAACTTGTCATCTTCTTTTAAAGGAAACAAATTGAATTCATAGATTTTTTCCATACTAAACAAATTTCTAAATGCAATAAAAAATTTATTTTTCTGAGTTTTGTTAACTCCAAATGTGTAAAAATCCATTACAATTCTTGTATGATATATTTTTCTACTATTATTTTCCTCTATTTTGATAAAAATAGATTTATCTCCTTTTTCTTTAATTTCTATTTTTTTTTCTCTAAGACGCTCTAATACACTGTCCATAACAAATCCTTAGTCAACAATTTTTTCATACTCCGCTATTCTTAAATGTTCTTTGCCCTCTACCATCTCTAAAATTTCATAGTAATAGTGATTATTAAATACTTGACTATATTTCAAATCAATCTGATTACTTAAATAATTTCTTAATATTGGCGCTAAAACTTTAACCTCTACTTTGTTCTTCAACTGATCTAATAGTATACTAAATATATTATTTCTAATCTGCTTATAGTCTTCTTTTTTACCTTTTTTCTTGCATTCAACTGTTTTCTTAATCCTTTTTACTATCTGCCCTAAATCTCCGTATTTACTACTCTCTACGATAAAGTGCGGCTTGTTTTTATACTTGTCATACGCTTTTTGTATCTCTATTTCTAATTGCTTCTCATTGTATCCTTCTTTTTTAAATACTTCCTTTGTCTCTGCTAATGTCTTTTCTAATTCTTGTTGTCTTCCTATTAATCTATTGTTCTTGTTTCGTTCTCTTTCTCTTTTATTCTCTTCTTTCTTCAGTTCTATTAGCTTTTCTATTTTTATTTCTTTTGTTGTTTCTAAATTCAAAATAGAGAGATATTTATCATCTTTGAATTCACACTTCTTTATGTATTTTTCTAGCTGTGCATTTTCTCTTTCTATTTTTTCTAGTTCTTTCTTCTTCTTATTATTATTACTATTATTATTAATACACTCCCATTTTTCTGCACTCCCATTTTTCTTTAGACTCCCATTATTAGTGCATGTTTGTTGATGATATAAGTTAGCGCGTTGTTGAAATCTGTCTTCTTTTTTTTCTTTAAAATGTCTATTGATTTTATAGTGACATACTTTTTTAGAAAATCTAAGTTTATAGTGAATTTCAGTACCACAATTCTCTCCTAAATGTCTGTAATAGTTACTAGTTACGTGAAATTCTTTTTCTAATTTGTATAAATAACTTTGTAGGGTTTTGAGTGTAGCTTTTTTTTGACCATTATTGTTTAAGTTATTATTAAAGTAATAGAGTATTTTATTTTGATTATATTGCTTAAAGTGAGAATTTATGTAATTTAATGTTGATATTAAAACGATTAATTTGTGTTGGTATTTATTATTGATGGGCCTTTTTGTACTCCCCATATTAAACTCCTTAATTACTACCATTCATGATAGTTCAATTTCAAATAAAAAGCAAACATTTATTTTTTATTTGGATAAATCGATTTAAAAAAAAATAACAAAAATATTATATCAAAAAATTGATAAAAATAATTTTTGTTATATAGTATATTTCTATATATTAGAAATTAAGTAGTAATAAATGAGTAAGAATAATATTACAGAAATTAATAATGGAGTAAAAAGAATGAATCAACAAGATTTATATACTCAACAAGTTATTAAAGGTTTAGAAGCTTTTATTCCAGAGTCTGATAATAATAAACAAACTAATATAAGTAAAATGAGCAAAATAGGACGTAAATTACCTGGTATCAAAAAGAATGAATATTTCAAGTTTAATAGTAAAGAAGATTTTTCTATTCAACGTGGGACGTTAACAAGATTTGGTGCTAGTGAAGTTGGGAGTATATTTCTTGGTGTTGATGCTGCTTCTGAATTAATTATAAGTAGAGTACTTAAATCTTTTAGAAAAGAAGTTCCATATAAAGATAATTTGCATATTAAAAAAGGTAAAGCATTAGAAAATTTAGGATTTGATGAGTTTCTACGTATTTATTTTGATAATATACAAGTTTTACATAAAAACAAATATGCTAATGGAATAGACAAATATAATTACTTCAAACGAGTAGGGTTAGGAGATAATCTTGTTGGTGCAACAATAGATGGTTGGTTTGTAAACAATCAAGGTGAAGCAGAACTATTAGAGATTAAATGTGATGATAATAATTATTTAACATCAGCTATTACAGAATATAATCAAACAGGTAATTTTTTAGATAGTAAATATTTCTTTAAATATTATGTTCAAGCACAAGTGCAACTTGCATGTACTGGCTTATCAAAATGCAACCTATTCTTTTTAATTAGTGATGAGCCTATTAATTGTGTTATAGAGAGGAATAATGGCGTTATAGGGATAGTGATGATTTATATTGCGGCATTGGATATGGAAGTTGGGCGTATTTGTAATATCATAAAGAATGATAATTCTATTGATCTTGCAAATATTGACATAGAAGATTTAACAAATCATATAAAACTATTCTTACAAGATAGTCAATATTATTCAAGCCTGACAGAATTAAATTATAAAGATGAATTTATAAATTTTATCAATATTGTTAATTTAAATATTGGTTCTGAAGAGCGAGAACTTTTAGAGAAACATTTAGTTGATATTCAATCTAAGCAAACAGAAATAGAGAAAAAAGAGAAAGAGAATGCTAAAGAATTATATGCACTTACTAAACAAGATAAGGATGTTCTTAAAGATATATTTGGTAAGTTATCTATGGAGTTTTCGTTAACAGATAATATTGTTTATAGATTAGGAAAGAATATATTTGCTTTAAATGCAGGTAAACGTGCTATTAAAGATAGGTTTAAATTAATTACGGATCATTATGATTATTATGATATTAATGATATTAGTTCTCGTCGTAAGTCCTCTATATCTAATCCTTTATCTTTCACCTCATATGCAATTTAATGGAAGGTGGAGCAGATGGTTGTACATGTGATAATTTTCATTTTAATAATTTTATATCGTATGTTAAAATTTATATATAAGTGTTTCAGAAATATTATTAAAAAATATGTTTATGACTATCATAAAACAAAAGAATACAATGAATATTTAGGTAACCTGTATTGTGATCTCCAAATAATGGAAATCAGACGTAGGCTTTATGATGATGGGGGTTTTGATGTCTGACATTAATAACATCACATTATCAGGACGCTTAGTTAAAGATTCACTTTTATCTTATAGTAGTACAAATTTAGCTATACTAAATTTTTCTATAGCTAATAATATTACTGAGATTGTTTGGTGAGGACAGTAAGCATCATAATCCTAAAGTTGATATTCCTATTCTTGTTCCTACTTCTGTTCCTGATTCTGCTTGTGAATTTAATGAAGATATTCCTTTTTAGAAGTTTATAAAAGATGAGGATTATATGAGGATTAATTGTTATATTTTAAATCTATGTAGAATCTTAAGTGTCTTTGGCATTAAACGAGATGTTCGTGTTGAGGATAAAGATTATAAATGTTTAAAAGATGAATTTGAGATAAGTGAAGTTAAGATAAAGAATAATATTGGATCCCATTTTATGGCAACAAATAATACAGAAGTTTTATATGATCCTCTTTTTCTTAAAGATAGAGGATAAGAATATCATCTTAAATTTAAATCTAAGCGTATATTTAAAAAAATATAACTTACTCCATATATGTATTCATTATTAAAAGGCTATATACCTTTTTTTATGCTTATTTATTATGTTAAATCTTGATTTTTGTTAAGTTTAATTATATAATAACTATGTATTGAATTACCTTTAGCCTATTTTTAACCTTTATTTTTAAAATAAAAAATTCTAACAAAGAGAATTGTAACTTCTTTTTGTTAGTTTGTAGTAATACATTGATTTAATTTTATGTTTTCATAGATTATATAGCAATACATGAAATATACAATATGATGACATTGATATTCTTTCAAAGAATTCTTAATATCCTTGTAAGCTTGTATTGTTCTAGCTTAAGATAATCCGTAAACATTATCAATTTCAGAAGTTGATGCATATTTCATTAGTTCTGTAATTTCAAATGAATTGTATCCTTTGGTTTTAATTGAAGCAATAAATATATTGCGGCATATATGTAGTGATTTGAGTTGTTTAAATCCAGCTGATTTTAGTAGTAATTTAAACTTAATTGCAATTTTATTTATATTAATTTTGTTATCTTTAAATTTATTTTTGCTTTTTTAAAATAGATATGTACATCTTGAATCTTTGTCTTTAGATGTAAAATAATCATGATGTACTCTCATAATAGATTTATATTCATTTTCACTAATTACTACTTCTCTGATGCAAATATTACTTCGCTTCTTTGCAACATTTATACGTAAACTATAAAATACCTCATCATTATTGCTTTTTTCTTGTGATATATCAGTAAATTTGACATTTTGTATCTCTACTCCTCTACAACCAGCTATTGATAATATGTATACGAACCATCCAGAAATTGGGTCTATAGCTTTAAGTTTTGTGATGCAGCGTTTTACAAGTTTTGTTGTCTTTTCATTCAGATAGAATCTTATAGGAGTGTATTTGGGTTTAGTATTTCTATTTTTAAGTTTACTTATTAACTAATGATTTTAAAAATTATCAAATGGTTAATTAATATATTAACAAATACTTATAAGTTTAGTCAATTTTTTGGTCCTTTCTTTGTATGTTAAAAATGACATGTAGTTTGGTTTAAGTTAGTAGAATATATAGTTTTAAATATTTTTGGAATAAATATCTATGAGACTTTGTGGTAACTTTATCAAATACTTGAAAATTTAGTCTATATTCTTTCTATATCTCATTTTAACGACTTATCTATTTGCAATGAGAGATATCTTTCTTCTTTTTTTTAACTTATCTTTTTGTGTTAACTTTAAGTTAACATTTTGTTTATTTATGCCTTTTTTTAAATCTTTTTATTTATCCTTTTACTTGTATCAAAATATCTCGATACTTTCTTTTTTAAATCTGTATTTTAAATTCTATTTATAAAATTTGTTTATAGCTTGACAGTCTTATTGATTGCCTTGTCCACAAGTACTAGCTGCTTGTCCTTTTAAATTATCTAAGCCACCTTCCAAAGCGCCTTTTACTACTTCTTTAAATGTTGTTTTTTGTTGTTCTGCGTTATCTCCTGTGCACTTTGCAAGTTCTGATTGAATGTGATCAAGAGCATCTTTTATTTTAGATTCGTCTGCATTTAAAAAATTGTTAAAATCAGATCCACTACCCAAAACTTCTTTTAAAAAATCTAGACCTTTGATTTGACTTTCACTTAACTTTTCTCTCAAGTTTTCTTCAGGTGTTTTTTGTGCTTCTACTTGTTGTTCTAAGTCTCTTTTGTGTCTACTCTTAATTCCTTTATTTGTATTATTATTTTGTTCACAACTACTCATTAATAGTAATAAAATCAAAGTAAAATTGATTATTTTCATATAGAATCTCCTCATTTTAATAGATATTTTTGATTTTAAATATATAGCGATTATTGTTATGTTGTATGAATTACTTTTATTATTATTTGATTAGCAACTATTAAATTGTAGTTGCTAATTGTTTATTTATTTTTGATTAACAATTTATTTTGTTACTAATTTTTAGTCTTTCCATAGTGACAATGAATTTTGATAGGTATAACTTTCTTTATTTTTAAGTTCTTTTTTCATTACTTGAAATATTTCTTCATTAGTAGCATGTTCGTTTGTTCGAGATATACTTTTCATTATTATACTCAAGAAATAAATATTTATATAATTCGTCAAATCATTTTTATTACGTCCATACCAACTAGGGTCGTATGTGTGGCTTTTTTGATATTCTTTATTATGAAAAAAATGAAAAGAATCTTTTATATATTGCTCAGTACTTTTATATTTGTGACTTGCAAGTTTTTTTCGTTTATCATCTATAAAGTCATATGCGTAACTAAAAGCATTAATTAATTCTTTTTGTTTTTGTATTTGTGCTGGATCATTGAAGATCCAATTATGAAACTTGTTATATCTTTTTATGTCGTTTTCCACTGTTTGAGTATCTTTTGCTTTATATATATTATCATAGCGTTTTATAGTCATATTCAATCCATATATTAATGCGTTTAATTTATTTTTTTCTTCAGTTGACATGATGCTTGCAGATGGCTTTACTAAAACTATAGGAGGTACTTGATGTTTGTTTGTATGTTTATTTGTATTTGTATGTTTATTTGTATTTGTATGTTTATTTGTATTTGTATGTTTATTTGTATTTGTATGTTTATTTGTATTTGTATGTTTATTTGCATTACAACCATATAAAAATAATGTGATGCAAAGTATTAATATATTTTTTTCATATAATATTCTCCTTATTTTTTATTATACATAATTAATTAATTAATAATATGTTTTTATTTTAAAAATATATCTTTGGTTTTATTGTATGTTTTGTAAAATTATTATTTTGTTATAGAGCTTATGTTAAGTTAAATTAATTTTTTTTAATTTAGAAGGTTGAAGAGATATGAATAAAGTAAAGAAATCATTTTATGATTATATTGTGTATTTTAATGAAAGTAAGCTTAGTGATGCACAGAATTAGTAAAGAGATGGGTGTAAGTCGTGCTAATGTATGTAAAATGAGGCGTAGATGGGAGTCTAGAGAAAGCAATAATTTAGAAGAATATCCAAAAGTAACAATTAGTGAAGAAGTTCTAAATAATGTGTTAATTCGTGCATCAGAGCATAATTCACAATCAAGTAGTATTAAAAGCCAGCTTCATATGTCTCGAAATAGATTGAGATTAGAATTTATTGCGTCATTTATAGTTATTTAGATTTGGAATTTAAATCATACAATAAGGAAATAAAGGTATTAGAGAGCAAAATTGAAAGACTTAGAGAAGGAATTAATAATGAAGACGAGCAAGATCTTAATAATAAGCTATGTGAACTTGACGAAGTTAAACGAGCAGAAGAACTTAAAAAAATGGAATTGTATTACCAAGCCATGCTTAAATTAAAAGCAACTGATTTTGAATCACAAGTTAAATTTAAAATTTAAAGGATTATGTTGTGAATATATATGATCTACCTCTTTTTAAAAAGATGCAAAGGGAATATAAGCGTGAATTTGGTGTTGATATTGCGTCTTTTATTAAACCAAAACCAGTAGTTGTTGATTTTAAAAGCTTTGAAAATAAGTTATTGACTAAAAAATAACGTAACGTGTTACTTGATATTGAAAAGAATAATCGAAACAAAGTTATTTTATCAGGTGGGATTGCGAGTGGTAAAACATTTTTGGATAATATTGCTCTTTGTGTTTTAGAGAAGGTGTCGGATAAGTATTATGCGTTTATATTTCAAGATCAAAAACCAGCTGTTGATCCATATGTTATGAATACAATAAAGGTAATAATGGGGAATTTAAATGTTAATACACTTTATATTGAAGATAGAGATGATATTAAAGGATCTGGGGCTTTGACACGTGAATATGTTAGACTTCGAGACAATATGGAAAATTACTTTAGAATTGCACCAACAAGACCCAAAACAAATAAACACGCAAGAATTGTTTCTTTTTTAAAACCATTTACTTATAACAAGATGCATTTGTTAGATTATAGTAGTCGTTCTTTATTTAGTGATATTTATTCATATAATGGAGATGGCGAAGTTCATGATGATGCTCTTGATGTATTATCAGTAGCATATTTAATTATGTCTTTAAATTATCGTGATAGAAGTCAACATTTTACTAAATTTACTTTCATTTAGTTTGTAAATTATTGTATAATAATTATATAAGGAGATTCTTTATGGAGTATATGCAAATGGAACCTGTAATTACTAGGCAGATGGTACTAAATGAGCTTGTAAAAGCGGGTATTAATAGAGAGATTGCAGACGATTTATCTTATAGATACTATAAGAATGAGCTTACTACTAAAGATCTTCAATATTTAGAAAATAATTTTAATCTTAAACTGGAAATATTAGAGCGTGGTTTAAAGGCTGAGATTAGAGAACTTGATACTAAGATTGATACCGTAGAGAATAATTTAAATATTAAGATAGATATTAAATTTACAGAACTTGATAACAAGATAGATGCTAAATTTACAGAGCTTGATAACAAAATAGATGTTAAATTTAATGAACTTGATAACAAGATAGATACTGTTAGGAAAGATATGGAAGTGAATAAAATGGAACTTGATACTAAGATAGATATTAAATTTAATGAGCTTGATACTAAGATAGATAAATTTGCATCAGATGTTAAAGGAACATTTAAATTACATGCTTGGATGTTTGGGACTATTATTACCATTAATGTAGGAATATTTATAGCATTAATATCTATGCTATATGCATTGTTTATAAAGTAAGTTTAAATAAGTAAATATTTCTTCTATCTAAATAATAAGTTTAATTTTTTTGCAATTTTTATAATTTTTGCTATTATTTTTTAGCAAAAATAAATAATTGATCTATAATTATTTTTTGTATATTGAATAAGGTTAAGTAGGGTTGTAAAGGTTGGAGAAATAATGAAGTACAATTATAAAATCAATTCTTATGAATTATATAAATAATGTTGCAGAAGATGTCCTGCACAATGGAATCAACTTAGAAGTTATTTATAGTACTGCTTTACGTGGTATTGAAGATACGTTAGATAAGCTAAAAGTAGAACTTAAATAAACACTATTGAATTGTATCATATATTGATGAGATGTGATGGTGTAGTAGGCGAAAGGTAACAATTTGTGGGTTCGGTAGGCAAATTTAGGTAAAGGATTTATGGAAGTATTTGTAAGTTTTGGGGATATGACTACAGGGATATTGGGAATAAAGGCGGGGATTAAAAAAAGTGAAATTGTTGCATATTTTAGTAAAATAGCGATTAGTAATACAGTAGATGAAGGATTAAAAGAAATAAATAAGTTATTAGGAGAGATTAAGCAAGGATAAGGTTCTGAGTCTAAGGCTAATTAATATGTGAATTAATAATCTATTGAATATAGATAAAATTATTAGATAAGAACGCTGATAAAGGGAGCAATAAAGCTCTCTTTTTTTATTTGCGGTATTGTATGTGTTATATAAGTCATATTTTTTTGCTTCTTTTAAAGATAAGCTAGAAAAAAATAAAAAATAAGGAGGCTAGAAGAATGAATAAAGAGAAAAAAGGAGAGGGGAAAGTAAGAGTAATATTATTGATGATGATGATGGTGATGATGGGATGTAATAGTGGAGGAGTGAAAGGAGAAGGGACAGGAGGAGGAGACGGGAGAGGATTAAGTGGGGCAATGATGGAAGTAGGGAGAAGTGCAGAGAGAGTATTTTATGCATTTATAGAGTTAATGTCAGATACATTAGGATTAAAAGTGACTAAGGATACAAATAGAAGTGATGTAGCGGGTTATTTTTATAGTTTGGGTGGTAAACTTGGAGAAGCATCAAATGAATTAGAAAAAGTAGCAAGTAAGGTAACATCGGGTGTTGATAAAAGTGATGCATCAAAAAATTCAATTAGAGTTGTAGTTGATGCATCTAAGGAAGTTTTAAGTTCATTGAAAGGGCATTTAGAGTCTTTAAAAGATATAGGTGATAGTGAAAAGGTAGGTGTGTCAGTCTCTCAAAACCAAGGAGTAGCAGCAGCTGCGCTTGAATTAAAAAAAGCATATAATGCATTTAAAGGAATAGTGGGTACAGCCGGTAAAGAAGGTGTTGCAAAGCCGCAAGCAGGAGAAACGGCAGTAAAAGTAAATAATGCAGATAATAAGGATGGAGTTAAAATATTAGCTACAGATCAAGGTCCAGGAGCGGCAGTGGGAGAGAAAGCAGCAGCAATAGTATCATCAGTAAGCGGAGAGGAAATGCTGGCATCAATAGTTGCATCAGGAGAAAATGATCAAGCATTAGGTGGGAGTGATGCCGATGCTGCAACAAGTACATTAAAGTTTGCATTAGGAGGTAATAAAGATAATTTAGCAAAAGATGTAGCAAAGGCAGCAGCAGTAGCAGGGGGGATAGCCTTACGTTCATTAGTGAAAGGTGGTAAATTAGCCGCACATAGTAGTGATGATGACAAAATAGCACAATTAGTAGGAGTAAGTGCAGTAAATAAATTATTGGGAGCAGTAGAAGAAATAGTGAAGAAGACGGTAAAGAATGTTTTGGAGAAAGTAAAGGAAGAAGTAGATAAGGCAAGAGAGCCAAAAGCAGTAGGGCAACAGTAAGAGTTGAATATAGTTGAAATGATTAGATCAGAATTTTATTAAAGGGAGCAGTAAAGCTCTCTTTTTTTATTTGCAGTATTGTATGTGTTATATGAGTTATATTTTTTTGCTTTCTTTAAGTAAGCGACAAGAATTAAGAAAGGAATAAAAGGGGAAATGATAAATAGAGTGATGATAATGATGATGGTGGAGATGATGATGATGGTGATGGGATGTAATAGTGGGGGAGTAGCAGGAGGAGAGGGGAAGGTAGACTTAGCAAAGAAGAATAGTTTTTTAGAGTCATTAGTGGCGATCGGAGAAGGGTTTCAAGAGATTTTTGGCGTTTTTGGGAGTGCAATGGGGGATGTATTAGGATTTAATGTAGTTAAAGTGGGGGATAGTAGAAGTAAAGTTGGAGAACATTTTAAGAAGGTTGGAGAAGGAATTATGACAACTAAGAATAAGTTACAAGAGCTATCAGATAAAATATCCGAAGTTAAGAATGCTGATGGAAGTAAAATTAAAATTGTGGAAGATGCAATTCAAGGAGCAAGTGAGGTTTTTGACAAATTAATTGATGCTTTAACTAAATTATCTGGTGTAACTAATGATGGTAATCCGATTGGTGATAATGTTGATAATTCCACTGTTGCAGCTGATAAGGCTGGAGTTGAAGCTATTATTGGGGGAATTAAGACAATTGTTGAAGAAGCAGGAAAGGCTGGTATAAAAATTAAATCTGGAGATGCTGGTAATCCAATAGCTACTGCAAATGCTGCTACTGAAGCTATTGCTGTGCTTGGAGGTCATACTAGTAAGGCTACTCAAGGAGCTGGTGATAAATTAATAGGTGAGGTATCAAAAGCAGATCCATGGGCAATGATTGATAAGATTAAAAATGCTACCGCAACTGCTCCTACGCAACTTAATGCTGGTAGTCATGATGCTGGAATATTAGCTGGCTTCTAATAATAATGCTTCTGCTGGTGCTGGAGCAAAAAGTAATGCAGACTTAGTAGCAGCAGTAGCTCTTAAGGCAATGACTAAGAGTGGTAAATTTAGTGCTGCTGCATATGCGTCTAGTTATAATAAAAAACTTCAAGAAAAATTGGGTATCTTGTTGGGAGGGTTTAAGCCTCAGTTTGAGGCAAATTTCAACGAAAATGCTGGTTTGTCGTTTGAGCTTGCTTTTACTAAGAAGTATTGATTCTAAAATTTAGAATAAAATTAAGCATAGTTTTTAATATATTTATATTTGTGTTCTGTTACCTTGTAATAAGGTAACAATTCTATAAAAGTTGACCGTAAAATGAGAAAAGTTGACTATTTTTTAAAATAAATATAATATTTATACGCAATGATTAGTATAAAAAAATTTTTTAAAAACATCAAACATCAAAAAAATGTTAAACAAACATTTAACAATAGTACAAATAATATAATCGAAATAAATCCTAAAGAAATTATTAATTTTTGCAAAAATCATATCTTAATATCAAATAGTACAGAACTTAAAGCAATAGGCATCTTACTTGCTTCTGGTATTCCCTTATCTAAATTCACCAACAAAAACTTTACTATCACTAATTATACAGATGATACTATTACTTACAGATTATCATCCAATTTACAAATTAGAAAACATACATTGGTAAACTCTAAATTAATTATAAACGCCATTTATTCTCTAAAAGAACATAATTTCAATATTATTACTTGGAAACTT
Organism: Borrelia duttonii Ly; assembly: GCF_000019685.1. NCBI lineage: Bacteria > Pseudomonadati > Spirochaetota > Spirochaetia > Spirochaetales > Borreliaceae > Borrelia > Borrelia duttonii. The sequence continues at coordinate 25,929 of NC_011256.1, read as the reverse complement.
AACAGTATTATTAAAAAACTATTTCTTGAAAGTACAACTACTAAACATTTAGAATGTATTTACTATGTTATTTCTAATTCCTTAAACAAAAAGGATAATTTTTATTCTTATGAACCCATTTCAAAAAATCCAAAATACAAAAGCATAAAACTTGTAAATAAAACTACCCCTCTAAAGAGTCATAAAAACTTAGTTTTCATTAATTCATTTCAAAATTTACGTCTACATACTGCAAATTTACTTTTTTATAAAAAAAGCAATAATAAATTACAATCTACTATTGCCAACCTAATTGAATCCTTTTTTCTCGATCCAAACTCTAACAAAAATATACATAATCTCAAATCACACATTAACCTAAATCTAAAGCAATTAGGTATTTCCTATAAAAATACTCACAAAATGCAAAAACAAATCTTTTCTAACACCTTATTGTCGTGAACATCAACTAAATTCACTTATTTTTTACTTAACAATAAACCCTAAAAACACTATAATATTATATAAGGAGATTTTCATGGAACATATGATACAGCCAGTAGTAACAAGACAAATGGTCTTAAATGAGCTCGTAAAAGTCGGGATGGATAGAGATATTGCTGACGATTTATCTTATAGATACTATAAAAATGAACTTACTACTAAAGATCTTGAACTTCTAAAAATGGCATTCAAATCAGATATTAGAGATCTCAATAATAAAATTGATACTAAATTTAATGAACTTGATAATAAAATTGATACTAAATTTAATGAACTTGATAATAAAATTGATATTATTGAAAATAACTTAAAATCAGATATTAGAGATCTTAATAATAAAATTGATACTGTTGAAAATAACTTAAATATTAAAATTGACACTAAATTTAATGAACTTGATAATAAAATTGATATTATTGAAAATAACTTAAAATCAGATATTAGAGATCTTAATAATAAAATTGATACTGTTGAAAATAACTTAAAATCAGATATTAGAGATCTCAATAATAAAATTGATACTGTTGAAAATAACTTAAATATTAAAATTGACACTAAATTTAATGAACTTGATAATAAAATTGAAATTAACAAAACAGAACTTAATAGTAAATTAAAATTAAATAATTGGATGCTTGGAACTATTATTACAATTAACGTAGGAATTCTTTTAACATTAATCTCAATAATCAACTCAATTATAAATAAGTAAACATGAATTACTAATTCTACAAATCTTTCATTAGCAAAATCAATAATTCATATTAATCTCTAGTTAACTTTGAATAACCTCTGGCTGAATAACTCCTGGCTTAGTAGCAGGCTTTTTAGCTGCCTTAGCTTTAGTTGCTGCTTTTGCTTGTGCTTGATCTTGTTGCACAACCCGTTCTTCTGCTTGATCTACAGATTGATCTTTTTGATCTTTTTCTTCTCCTGATTGATCTTCTGGTTGTAACTTAATTTTAGGTTCAACTATCTTTTTTCTTTCTAAATTACCAAGAAAAATTTCCTTATAATCTCTATGAAGAGTCTCTAAAAAACCAGCAAGTAAACTATATTTCCTTATTTCGCAATTATAATACAGATTGTCCACTAGTTGAATTTTGATATCCGAATTATCTACATATTTCTTGCTTATCCAATCTTTAACATATGAAGATACATACTCATAATCAATATCATCAGAATTTAGTATTGGAAAATTAACTATTGTCCCATCATTTTTTTTAGACTGAATCTCATCGCTCATATAAGTTTGCCAAAATCTATCCCTTCTCAAATAAAGTCTTCTTATCAAATACTTCAACGTAAATTTCATATCGTCTCTCCTTTTGCATTTTGCATCAAAATTTTATCTTTGTCTGGATCTTGCTCTTGATATTGAAGCATAATTCCTAAACTAGCAAGAGAAAGTCCTTTGGTTGTTTTGAATCCTTCAAAATTAGTGTTAATTTGTGGCCGCGGCGGGCGTACAGCAATATTATCTCCCCTACTCTCTTCGTATAAAGGGTATAACTTTGCAATATCATCACTAGAATCGCCATTTTCAATACTTCCTACATAAGATCGTATTTCTTCTTTAACCTCCATTCTCAACTTTGCCTTTTCTTCTTCTCTCCTTCTGATTCGCTCTTTTCTTTCTTGTTCTTCTTGCCTAAATAACCTCTCTATATATTCTTGTTGTCGTTTGAGCTGCAGTTTGCGTTCTTTTTCTGTTTTCTCTTTTTCTTTTTTTTCTTCTTCTTCGTCTTTCACATTTTTTGACGCATTAAATTCAAAATTTTTGCCTGCTAATCTTATTTTTTCGCCATATTTTTCTTTTGTCGTCGTATAATTTTTCTTATACTTATGCGAGTACCAATCTTTGAATCGACCCTCCCATATGAGATCATAGTCGTTTATTACGCCATCTTTTCTTTTCATCATCATCCACACTTTGTACTTGTATCTGTTGCCAAATTGCTTTAGAAAGTGTTTCAAAATATCTTCGATATCATATTCTTTTCCATACTCATTTATGGCAGTCTCCAAATTTAGCAGGGCGTTTATGTACGTTGAATCGTTGTTGCTCAGCTCTTTCACCTGTTGCATATAGTTTCTGCTTATTTTGTGAACATCGATCAGTCTAGTTTTTACGCCAATTCGTTTGAATCGCACTTTTTCACTTTTTTGTTCACCACTTTTTGGTTTTTCACATGAAAGACTTTTTGCAGAGTTTTTCTCTAAAGAGTTTTTAGAATTCTCTTTATTTATATTGCTTATATTAGCTTTATTAATAACGTCCGGTGTTTGCACATGCGACATTTTGATGAGACTTTTACATTCTTTGAATTTAGATAGTATTCCAAACTTTTCTAGATTTGTGTAATTGAAAGTTGTATTTTTTATGTCTGCATCAAAATCGCCGATGATTTTTTTATCATGTAGATTTTCTGTAAGTAATTGTATGAGGTATTCTAGGATTATATCTTTGTGTACATGAGCAAGTTCCATGTTTTGTACATAGTAAGCAATACTTCCTTTTTGTTCACCAAGTTTTCTAATTTTAGATTTTATCAATCCCATTTCATTTAAGAGTTTTATATCTCGTTCAAGTGTTCTTTTACATACTTTTTTTGCAGAATCATTTTCTAATAATTTAAGTACTATTTTTTGGATATCACAAGCTGAATATTCTTCAACGCCCATTGATTGTTTATAATTTGTATTTTTAGTATTTATTGCCCAATAAACTTTAATTATTCTTTTATAGCGTTTAAGCATCTTGATTATTTGCAATTTAACATATGACATTCGTATTGTTTGACTATTATTGGGATCTTTATGGATATTTAGTTCTACAAGGCTTTTTAATATTGCATTTATTTGACCTTTTGGGTCTTGAAATTTGAAATTCTTATTATCTTTTGGTATACTTAGCATAGTTGATTTTTATTTTTGTCCAAAGTTTGGATTTTCTTTTTTGAAGAATCTTTGGACTTTAATTTGTATACTATTATATATGAAAATTTCACTCTTGACTAGTTTTGTAGTTAAGGTGATTTTTTTATATACCATTCTTTTGATTGAACAAACTTTAGAAACAATTTTTGTGAAATTTTCATATATATAGTAAAAAAACATGTCATAATTAGTATTTAAGATGTTATTTTGCACCATAAATACTAATTTTAAATTAATTAAATTTTATTGTCAATAAAATTGTTTTAGCATGCTAAAAGAAATTTTATAAATTGAAAATTATAAATATTCTGTAGATAATATTTATATCATCATTTAGATTAATTGTTTCTTTTATATATATTAAATATTTTTTTTATTTGTTATATAAAAATTATTTTTTGATTTTTTATAAATAGGATTATTTATTGTACTTATTAATTCTTTGTTTAAATTTATTTGAGTCTGTTTTTGTATGTTTTGTATTATTTGTTTTAGCGTGAATATTTCTTCGTCTTTGTTTTTTATTTCTTTTTGTGTTTCTTCCTTTATATTTTTTATTTCTTTTTGTGTTTCTTCCTTTATATTTTTTATTTCTTTTTGTGTTTCTTCCTTTATATTTTTTATTTCTTCTGTTAATTCTAAAAATGCTTTAATAAATGTTGTTGTATTGTTGTTATTGGTTTTAATTCTTTGTATTGCCGTTAATGGATTTATTTTATGCTTTTTATCATATGTACTTATATCTTGCTTTATACTTTCTATTTTATTTTCAATAATTTTTTGAGTATTTATTTTGGTTTCTAGGTATCTCATGTTTGCTGTCAAATGATATATTATGTCTTTAGGAATATATTTCTTTTCGTTATATATTACATATGCGTTTAGTTTGCTTGCTTTTCTGCAGAGAGTTGGATTATCAATTGTAAAATTGAAATTTTCTTTTAGTATTTTTACAACTTCTCCAAGTTTATATAATTGTATTGTTCCTACTTTTATCATATTGATTTTATCTCCTTATAATAGACATTTGATATTTTATTATATCTAAAGGTTAATCTTTAGTTAAAGATTTATTTATTAATATTATTTAAAGCTGTGAAATAGCTATTTAGCAATATTGACAATTTTTTATTTATTGTTTATTTTATTAGCATTGATTTTATTTCCGAGATTAAAAGAGCAAGTTACTTTGCTTTTATTGATTTAATAAAGTTAGGTTAAGAATGGTGAAGTAATTTTGTTTGTCATTTTTAAGGGCAACAGGAGGGGATTTGGCTAATAACCTAAAAAAACAACTTAATATCATTGGAACTGTTGTAACAGGAATAGTTATTTGTGTTTCAGGATTGGGAACTTATGCTTTTCAAGGATTTTTAGCTGAACTGAAGAAAGATCTTCTCGAAGAATTACGTGTTGAATCTGAAAACAGACTGAAAAATGAATTTGAATCCCTGAAAAATTTTTTTAAGGAAGATGTAAAAAAAGATATTCAAAAGTTGAATTTAGAAAGTAAAGAGATGATATCAGAAGTAGAAACTCTTCTGTTCAAAGAAAGACTTAAAATTAAGCTCGCATTCAAAGAAGAGTTGAATAAATGTTTCGATTCTCTAAAGAGAGTAGGGGAAGAAGTAAACAGAGTAGGGGAAGAAGCAAATGATGAAAAATAAATTGTTTGTTTTTCTTTACGACTTTGCATATAAACTCTTGAAAGATCATTTTATAAAAAAATATAAATCGGAATTGCTTGAAAGTGCTGTTCCTTTGAAAAATTCTTCTTATCAAGTGTATGAAAAAATCAAAGAAATAGAAAAACATAGGCTAGTAGTTCCTTTTCAATATAATTTCAAAGAACAAAATAGTGCTATTTGTAAGTTTGGATGTTATTTTTTGTGCATTTTGTTTATTGCATTCGTCGTAAAAGAGATAAAAGACAAGATTGAAAAATGCTTCGACAAATTCGAAGTTGATTTGATTTTCAAAAGTCTTGCTTCTGCTGGATGTTTAAAAGATGCAAATTCATATGTTCTTGATCCAAATTTAATATTCAAAAGTCTTGGAATTGGCGATGATATTCATTATCTCAATGTACACTACTCCCCTACTGAATATGAGCCCGATAGTTGTGATATTTTGATTGGGAAATATAAAGATAGTAAAAGTGATTTATACCATTTTGTGATCGTTGATAATGATTTGAATTCTATTATTTGGGATTCGCTTGGCAGTTCCAAAGCCGTAAATGACGGTGTTCTTGAATCTTTACGAGTGTTCAAAATTATTGATTCGTCTATTGTTAGTGACGTTAGACAAAGACTTGCTTTGTATCGTGAGCAATTTAATAAATTATAAAAAATTTGTTTTAGGAGGTTTAAAGTGAGTGCGATCAGAAGTGTGAATAAGCTTTTTGATGCGGTAGTAGCAAAAGATTCTTTACTTGAAGAATTAGATGGTTTAGTTGGAGAGTCTAATACTAATCTTGTACGTGAAGGGATGAAATTGACAAGTAACATTCTTAGTTTCATTTACTATATCAAGAATGAAATTGCAAAAAGCAATGAAAAAAAACGTGCATTTGAAATATTTGATTCAAAACTTCAAGGAGTGCTTGATGTATCTATTGCTGCTTGTAGGGCTATAGAAGATGGTGAGAATTGGGATGAGTATAATAGGCTCATCAAGCTTAGAGGTCAAATTGCTAATGAGATATTACAAAAATTCAAATCTGAATCAGTGAATCATTATAGGTGAATAGGTGAGGCGTTTATGAATAGATTTGTTGTAAATAAAAGTTATTTTTTGTCTTTGCTTTTAGTGGTCATATTCTTTTCTTGTAAGCATATTCCAGATCTGCCTGTTCAACCTGCACTGCTCCATAAAAATGATCCTGTAAGTTTGGGTATTGATGAGGGTGCGTTATTCAAATATGCGTTAAGCCTCAATTTATGGCTTATTGATGCTAAAAGTTATGTTGCTCGTTATTACAAGAGGGACAAATTTCCATATTTTGAAGATTTTGATACTACATACAAAGATAATAGTGAATTAGAAATTGCTGAAAGAATTGCTTATTACAAACGTTATATACAAGGAACAAAACCTATTGTTGTTTCTGTATATCGCAAATATACCCAGTTGTACTTAGAAGAGTAGGGGAGAATATAGTGAATTTACAAGAAGAAGGTGAATTAGAAACTGCATTAGAAGAAAGAGAATCATTAGATTTAGTTACAGATGCTCCTTCTTCTGATGATTTGGTTTCCGCAGTGTCTAATGAACCTTCTGAACTTGTTGATTCAGAATTGATATCATCTGATGATGATTCTGATTCTACTGATTCTGATTCTACTGATTCTGATTCTACTGATTCTGGTTCTTCTGATTCTGATTCTACTGATGTAACAGGTGATATCTTAGATGAAGAAGAAAATTATTGTAATTTGAGCATTATTTTTTTTACGGACGAAGGTCAGTTTTTTGATCTTACGCCTTATGCAAATATATCAAGTATTTCTTTAGAGCTAAAGATTGTAGATCCCACGTTGAAGACTGCGACAAGTAGTTTCAAGTTTGATGCAGGCGGACTTTCAAATGAATTTTTAGATTTTCTATTTTTTAGAAAAGAAGATGTATATGTGCAGGTTAAGGATGGTAAAAAACCTTTATTCAAGGGAATTTTAGAAAAATTTTTCAATCGCGAAGTTTTGAACTCAACTCAGACTATCAACTTTGTAGTGAACGATTATTCTAAGCTTCTCAACATTGTTTTTGAAAAACCCATTCAGTTTCCGATCAATTTCAATCCCGATTGGCTGTATGTATATAATCCTTTGATCAAAGAACAATCCCTAGTACATCTAATTTTGGGCAAAACTAAGCTGAATGATTCACTTGATGATGATCGCTCTGAGAGTATCCTAAATCGAGTTCCCGCTGTAATTATTGATGAGGGTGAGGATATACAGACAATTCTTTCAGCTTTGCTCTATGAATTTGGATATGCGTATACATTTACAGGTGATGGAAAACTGCAAATTTTACCTATTTGGAAAAGTGAAGTTATAAAGAAGGATGTAGCTTATTGTTCGATAGATGCAAATAGCTATGTTTTGTCCAAAAGTAGTTCTAGTAGTTATGATTCTAACAGGGTTATTTGGAGAGAAGGTAAATTTCAAACAAAAGAAGAGTCTATTTCACAAAAGCGACCACTGTATTCTGCCCCTTTTCAGAATTATGGGGGTAGTTATTATGTTGCAGTGTTGCAAAAAGGAGTAGTATATCCTGATTTTGCAGACAAAATAGGTAGTGTTGTTTACCAAGAATATGATCCTAAATGGTTTGATACTGCTTATAAGTGGGATTTTACTAGAAAAGAAGTATGGCATAATCATTATGCTCTAAATGAGCATTTAGCTGTAGTTTCAACGCATAATCTTGAAACACGATTTAGCGCCGATTCTGATATTAAGCTTGTTCATGAGGAGTATTATCCAACAAAAGCGCGCATTTGGTTCAAAAATACATCTTCAAGTCAAGGTTCTCGTTATATTTATTATGTTGATATATATGGTGATGTTTTTTACACCACTGCTCGGAATACACTGCAAACTGATAATGCTGATGATTTTTACAGCAAACGATTCGAATATTCTACCCGATTTATTTTTGATTCTGGGTCTGCTGTTAGACTTTTTGAATTTCTAACTAATTTACGGGTCAAAGGCCACACAATAGTTAATTTCAGGTCAATTCAGGAATTAGATCTTACAGATTTTGTACGTCTAAAGTTTGAAGATTCAGGATTCGAACATTTTTTCTTGATTCTTTCAAAGAAAATTACCGGATTTGACATGAATATAAGATTGTATGAGTATGAGGGTCTTACATGGGGAGATTATACGCATTATGATTATTTGACCACTTCTCAGCATATAGGTGCTCAATCTCATTTAGAAGCTGTTAGTGAAGTTGTGGTCGCACCTTTTAATTGTCAATTTTTAGCGGATGATAATTTTCAAAAACCTCATTTTGTTGCAACAGGCTTCAAAGATGAAGTGACAATTCAGGAGGCTTTTGAATTTGCAAAACGCTCTTCAACAAGCAAAATAAGACTACTTCCAGGTGATTTTTACTTGTATGGATCATTGGATATATCTAATTTACAACTTAGAGGAGATTATGGGGTTGTTTTGAGACCTAGTGGTTTTGTAAAAGATGTACTTGTAGCAAACCGTTCTTGTAAGTTGTCAGACATGACTATATTACATCAACCTATTAGTGAATTTTGGATCAAGGGAGGTTCACTTAATGATAGTGAACATTTGAATTCATATTTAGAAGACAAAGAGTTCATTGGTGCTCCTGATTTGAGATTGTGTTCAAGTTATAAGGTAAGAGAAGAAGAGAGAACTTCTGTTTACGCAACTGATGCTAGTTTTTTGTATTTGAAAAATATCATATTTCGCAACAATCAGGCCTTGGCATTAAAAGTTAGTGGTGTTCAAAAAATTCTTTTTGAAAATGTTATTTTCAAAGATACAAATCAAGGTTTTGTTGTTGATGATGTTAGTAATATGACACTTATTGGGGTGGAGATTGATTCTAATAAGAATGCATCGGTTGCAAGTGGATTGAATGTCATCATTAGGGGTGGTGTGATCAAGACTAATGAAAATGGTTTACATCTCAAGCAATTTTCAAGCATTAAGGTTAATGCCGTTGAATTTAGCAATAATAAGGGTGTTGCATTCAATATTAGCGATATTGTAAATGCGAGACTTTCTGAAAACAACTTTATAGAAAATGAGGTGGGCTTGAAGAGTAGTTCTTTTGTTGATTTGTTAGTAAAAGATTTTTTTGTAAAGAATGAGCTTGGTATTTCTTTGACAAAGAAGTCTGATGTTGAATCTAGAATTGTTGATTTGAGTACTTACCAAGAGAATCTTAAAGACAAAGAGGAGGCTGCTTAATGGCTATTAGTGATGATGATTTTGAAGACATTAAAAAACGTCTACAGACTGATAATGTAAAAATCCAATTTGGAGTTGGAAATATGGAACAAGCAAAGACTTATGTTGGCAAACTTGGTGAGCCTATTGTAGTAGAAGATAGGGGTTTGTTTGCAATTTGTGATGGTAAGAGTAGTGAGAATCGAAAGTATTATCCAATCAATAAGGGACTTCCTCCAGTTTTAGATGATACTTTGGATTCTTATATACAAGATTTGGTTGAGCGATGTTTAGAGAATACTTATCCAGGCTTTTTGACGGCTGAGTTTGCACGAGAAGGTTCACATTTGACCCGTTCTAAGTTGATTGAAGCTTTTGAAGCAACAAAGAAATTTTGTTTGCCAGATGGTCGCAGTCTGCCTGAAGGATGCTTTGTAAGAGAGAAATTTGGAATATATTCTGCACCAAGTCTGTCGGGTAGATTTTTGAGGCACTATGATCCTCATGGATCTTATGATTATGTGCGTAGTATTGGTGATACTCAAAGTGATTCTTTTCAAAAACATGATCATTCAATCAACAGAGATAGTATCAATTTCGATGGTAAGTTGGTAAGAAGTTTTGATCAGCTTTACAAAACTGGTGATTGGTCTACTGGTGATTATAGGTTTGTGTACAATATGAGACTTGGTGATTATATTTCGAAATACGATTTTCCAAGCTATACAGAATACTATGGGGATAGTGAAACTAGGCCTGTAAATTTGGCCTATGTATCTTTTTACAGATATGATTGGTGATTTTCATGAGTATTAGCCAGAAAGATTATGAAGAGATCAAATCTCGACTTTCAGACAAATCTACCCGCATACAATTTGGGATTGGAAGTTACCTTGATTCTAAAGGTTATACGGGCTCTATTGGTGAACCTATTGTGTTGAAAGACAAAGATGTGTTTGGAATTTGTGATGGTAGTAGTATTGCAAATCGACGTTATTATCCAATGAATAAGGATATACCATCTATTTTAGATGATAATTTGGATGCTGTTTTAGAGCATATGGTAGATTTTTTCATTGAAAAGGTTGCTGTTGGCACTTTGACCTCTAAATTTCCGGTTGAGGGTTCAAAGTTGAATAGGTCTAAACTCATTGAAACATTTTCTAATACAAATAAATTTTGTCTGCCAGACGGTAGAAGTTTACCATCAAATTGTTATGCGACTCGAGTCTTAGGTATAACTTCTGCACCAAGTCTTTCAGGTAGATTTCTCAGGCAATATGATGCTTCAAATTCACGAAGTTTAGGCGACACACAAGGCTATGCTCTAAAAAATCATCAACATCGCATAAATTATGAAAGAGTGAATTATGGTTATGGGCAAAATTTATTCAAAGAAGCTTATACAAACTCAAAAGGATTTTCAGATAGTTGGTACTGGAAAGATGGATCTTACGGTTTTGTACATAATCTAAAACTTGGTGATCCTATATATTCTCATAGATTTTCACGTTATACGGGTTATGAGGGTAGTAGCGAGACTAGACCTAAAAATTTAGCTTATTTGTGGTTTTTTCGCTATGATCTGTGAATCAATGTAGAAGGAGTTTTGAGGTTGATCGATGAATTTGATTATAAAAAATTGTTGAAAGAAGCTGTTGAAAGTCATTTTCAACCATTAGGTGAGATGGAAGATTCTCGTGAAGCATTAGTAAAAGTCTTTGTATCTAAGATGGTTGAGTTTTCCAATAGCAATGTTTTAGCAACAAGTCTTCATGCATTTAGAGTGTTTTTTGCTTCGCTTGATATGAATGAATTTGAAGATTTGGTTTTAGACATTATCAACAAAGAAAAGTTGTCTTTAGGTAATTTAGAGGGTTCTGTTATTGATAGTTGTGCATATACTGAGGGTGAGATTGGGCGTGTTATCAAGAATAATAACGAGGCAGGATAGTAAATGGTAAGACTTAAGCGACTGCCAGTGTATTACAATGCCTACAAAAGTAAACCCGAAGCTGAGATTTTCATATACTATTCGAGTCGTGGAACTGGCAAAACTTATGATATTGCTACTGTCAATCTTGAGAGAAAGTTCGCTAAGGATGGTGGTGATACTTTGGCAGTTCGAAAGAAGAAAAACAAAACTACCCAATCAATTCATAAAGAGATTTTAGAATTGCTGAGTAGATATAACTTACGTCGTGAATTTACTATAAGCAAAGCTAAGATAGAGACAAAAAAGTTGATATATGGACGTAAACGTGCATTTGTATTTGAAGGTGGCCACGATACAACAGACTTGAAATCATATGCTCACTTCAAAGATCTTTGGTTAGAAGAAGCTAATCAGTTTACAGAATCCGATATTGAAAAACTTATTCCAACAATGAGAGAGAGAGGTGGTAGAATCTATATGTCAAGCAATCCAGTTCCGCGTTCTCATTGGCTTTACAAACGTTATATTGCGAATGAAGATAATCCTTCAGTGTGTGTTATCAAAAGTACTTATAGAGATAATCCGTTTTTGAATGGAGGCGATGTTAATGCTTGGTTAGAGAAACAAAAACTTGCTTATCATGGCAATGATATTGGGTTTAGGATTGAAGTTTTAGGTGAAGAGTTTGAATTTGGAACTGCTAGATTTATCAAAGAATTTACAATATGCGATGAGAGTTTGATATCTAGAGTACAAGGCAGTTTTTACACTGGAATTCATATAAAAGGAAATAGAGTTTGCTTGATAGAAATTCTTGTTGGCAGAATTGGTTATCTGCCATTAACAGTTGTAACTAATGCTAGTAGTAAAGTATTACTTTCAAGCGAAGATTATGAGCTTGAATGTGCGCGTTTTAGGGGAACTTTTGTCTTACCACATACTAGACAAGAGCTAAGATATGTTTTGCCTCGTTTTGGTAGAGGTTCTCTAATGGCCAGAAGTCGTAGTCTTTACGTTCTCTCAGATTATCTTATACCTAATAATTTGCATGTTGTAAAAAAAGAAGAGACCGAAGACGTAATTTTAGAGTTTCATGACACTGAATATTATTATGACGATTCTTTTTCTAGTGAGAGTGGTATCGCTACAAATATTGTGATGCAAAGAGATTTACAGTATATACCAGCTTTTCTAAATGCTGTGTCCATTTTTACGTAATTGAGTTGAGGAGGTTTGATTGTTTAAGTTTTTAAGGAGGAATTTTGATAGGAGTGTTGCTTCAAAGTCAATATTTTATCCTACAAGCAGCAGTTGTTTGAATAGAGATTCGCTAAGACTTTCTCATCAAGTAGCAGAAATATATGCAGGATTTGCAGCATCTAGAGACATTGAGCACAAAAAAGGAGATGGGCTTGATGTTCTTTTTGAAAATAATTTTAGAAGCGTTATCAAAAAGATGGTCTACACCTCAATTATTTCGGGGGAGAGTGCTTTTTACATAGTAGTTCCTGATTCTGAAGATCCCCGCACACCATTGAAGGATGGTTTTGAATCTCGTTGTTTCAATTTTGGTGAGGTTTGTGATGCAGATGGTTTTTCTATTTATCATATACACCCGACTCGTGTTATTAAAATGAAGTCGTCATTTTTGAATTTTTCGGCTTTAGAAAAGAGTAGTCGCATGATGAATTCTTTGCTTGATGAGACGGTTGGTTTTTTAAAGGTCAATAATTTTACTTTTCTAAAATCTGCGACTTTGCCATCTGTAAAAGATATGACAGCACACGATCTTTCTGAACTTAAGAAAAATGTAGAAGGGGTTTTGGATAGCAACCATAAAATGATGATACTTGGTAAAGAAGATGATATTGCAAATATTACACGTTCTGTAAGTCCCATAAGAGATGCATTTGAGATTATTGTTTCTGATGTGACGCTCTATTCTGGAATTCCTAAAGAAGTACTATATCCCACATCTCCGTCTGGGGAGGGAAGTGTTGGAAATTATGACATATTCTATCTCAATATTGAGCAAATATGTAAGTTGATGATGGCGCCTTTTATCAATGCGGTTTTGAGGAAATTTAGACTTGAATCTAATTGGCAATTCAAGGCTGTAAAGCCTATTAGTCAAAAAGAACAAGCTGATATTGAAGAGAAACATGCGCGTACTCTGTCTTTGTATACAGATCTCTTAGAAAAGGCTAATGAGATGGGTAATTTGGATCTTGTAAATAAAATTCAGTTTGAGCTGAACGAATTTTTGCAAGTTTAGTGAGAATTGATTTATGTAAATGTAAATTGTTTAACTTTGCAAAAAAGGAGGTAAATATGAAAAGTGAACAATTAGATGATATTTCGTTATCAAGTACGAATAATTCTACTTCTGATATTGTTAATAAAGAAGGTGTGATGGTTCCTTTTGATGAGTATGAAAAGTTACTCTCAGATTCTAAAAGAATACCAGAGATAATTCAGGATTTTGAGAAGAGATTAGCAGAAGGTGAGAGAGATAAGAAACAAGCTGAAAAAAAAGCTGAACTTAATGCATTCAGGGATTCTAAAATTTTGTCACAATTACAGAATTCTGCCAAGCAGTATGATATTGATCCGCCATTTGAGAAGGTGAATAGTATCAAGGATGCAAAGTTGGCATTTTTAGATGCTATGAAAAACAAATATGACGTCAAGTTTCAAGTAGACGAATCTGGAGATCTTGATTCACAGATTGAAAATATGAGTTTGCTTGTACAACAACTTACAGCTTATAAGCAAATGAATAATGCACGTGGTAGATCTGTTGGAGAGATCATGAATAATACCATGGCAAAAAGATATAAAGATAAAATTGCTAATGGTGGATTTGCCCATGCATAAATTTAGTTTTTCCGGTTCAGAAAAAAGTTTTTTACCAGGATTTGAACATAAGAGTGGAATTCATGAAACTGAGTCTGCAATAGTTGATGCTGATTCAGAGGCTATATTGCCTGGGGATTTAGTAATAGCTAGTAAGTCATCTAATATGGGAGATATTTTGGTAAAAAAAGCTACATCTAGTACTACAAACACTGATGTTGTTCGTGGATTTGCTATGAGAAAGACCTATATACCTTCATATGAAACAGAAAAGTACTTACCAGGAGAAGTTGTTCCTATTAGAAGACGTGGTGAAGTAGTAGTAACTCTTGATACATCATATACAACTCCTAAAATTGGGCATTATGTCTTTTTCAAAGAAGGTAAACTTGTTCAAGACAAAAATGGTAAAGGTGGAGTTCAGGTGGGTAGAATCAAAGACATAAGCATTAGTACTTCAAGTAAAGTTGTGTTATTGGATGCTCAAATTGGTCATGAATATGATACTAGCGGTAATAGGAAATTTTCTTCATAAAAATAGGGGGCTTTGTAATATATGAGGAGAGGTATTTTTTCAGAATTCAATGGAAGTTATCATGGGGATATTTTACGTCTTGCAAAAAAGGGGCTTGAAGATTTAGTCCCTTATAAGGTCATAAATAGAAGTGATCTTAGAAATGGGTATTTTGTGGCTCGTAAAACAACAGCTAGGCATAATGTTACTTCGAGTGCTGGAGATTATAGTAATGAGATTGGGATGAGTGATAATTCCGTTGAGGAAATTACTTATAAAATGCATGTATTTGATACGCTTCAACGTATACCGCAAAGGGATTTGATTGATGGTGAAATAAATGAGGATGAGGTTAAGGCTAATTTAGAACTCGCTCTTATCAAAAATGCTTATAATTCACTTGTTTTTGGCAAACCATCCATTAAGATGGAGGGTATTGCAACACTTTCCGGTAGAACTAAATTGACGGCTACACCGGCTTCGTCATTAACTACTGGAACTACTTTACATCAAAAAGTTGTAGAAGCAAAACTTAAATCTGAAGATTATAAAGAGGAATTTGAGGGAGTTTACCAATTGCTCTTACCACATAAGTTTGCACATCTCTTGTTGGATCTTTACAGCGAGCCTCAGTATATAACAGTACGAGAGTCACTTCTAAAAGACCATAAGATATTAACGAAGATATTTAAGGGTCTTGAGCATCCGATTCTTTACGAACCTGATCCTTCAATAATGTTTGTTCCGATTATGTCTGAAATAAGCTTTAGAAGATTTGGAGGCATTGAGGGTGATTTCATTCATGCATCAATGCGATCAGCAGGAGTTGTGCATTTTAATCCTGCAGAAGTTGTTGAGATAACTATTAGTAGTTAGTTATTTGTTTTTAGGGAGATTTATAAGATATGGATCAAAGTATTTTTTTTTCACAATCTGTTGGTAGTTATAATGAAGACATTGTAAATCTTGCAAAAGAAGAGAAGCTTGAAGATTTTGTGCCTTTGAAGGTGATAAGTGGAGATCATATTCAAGATGGGTGTTATGTATTTTACGATCTTGGTAGTGATGATATTACTTCAAATGCTGGAGATGCTGCTGCTGGAGATTATAGTAGGATTTGCAAAGAATTATTATGTAAAATGCATTTGTTTGATTGCAAAATCTCTGTATCACACAGTTCTTTGATGCTTGGTGCTGAGAATGATCATTCAATTAAGGCTCATTTAGGACATGCTCTTATGAGAAATATTTTTTATTCTATAATTTTTGGCAAACCATCTATTAAAATGGAGGGTATTGCAACACTTTCTGGTAGAACTAAATTGACGGCTACACCGGCTTCGTCATTAACTAGTGGAACTATGTTATATGAAAAGGTTGTAGAAGCTAAACGTAAATCTGAAGAGTATAAGGAAAGATTGAATGGATCTTATGTGTTACTCTTGCCACATAAGTTTTCACCTCTCTTAGTAGATCTTTACGATGAACTTCATTATATCTGAAATAGGCTTTAGAAGATTTGGAGACATAGAATATGAATATATCCATGCATCAATGCAGACAGCAGGAGTTGTTCATTTGCGTCCAAAAGAAGTTGTTGAAATTACTATGACTAGTTAGTTATTTGGCTTATCGAAAGATTGACTAATATATGAATCAAGATGTTGATATTAGTGATAACGATATTTTGCTTAATCAGTGGATCAGTATGACTTCTGTAGAATATTTACGTATGATGTGTGTGAAAGATGATGGTCGTATAGATATACCATTGAGTCTTAGGCCAGAGCTTTTAGAGTGTTTGAGGTATACAAAATCAATTCTGGGTCTCTATCATATAGAAAGTGATGCTTATAGTAATTGGTTATTTATGTTGCTAGAGGCAGTGTATACTGACGTATTTCATGCTAAATGTTTTAAGTCGGCTAATCAAAAAGATTGCAAATTCAAAAAGTTGATTGATCAGATTGATTCTCTTTTTGCTAGAGTTGATCAGAGTACTTTTTTGAACATTGGTTAAGTAAGTTTAGGAGGTTATTTGTGATTAACGTTAATGACATAAAGTCTAAGATTAGTAAGTCCATTTTTGATAAAGCAAAAAGTTTTATAGGAATTAGAATAAAACTTCTAAAGGTCTCAATATTGCGATTAAAGTAAATTCTCCTTTGTCTAGAAGGTTAGATTCAGGGGATGCATACAGTTCATATTCTAATCTTAGCTTATCTAGGATTAGAATATGGGCTTCTCATAAGGGACTTGTTGATTCAGCTGTTCCTATATGGCTGAAAATCAAAAATAGAGGACCTAAAAAACAATATACAGATTGGATCAAGAAAGATCTTATTCCTAAAACAAAGGATTTACTTAAATGAAATTTATTGAAAAATTTTTGCATACATTGAAGAAAGATTTGAATAATTATTTGTTTGACAATAAGTTTGCAACAACTCAAATTTACTACAAGTCTGAGATCCCTACTTGTACGACCTTGAAACTTCCAGTTGTAGTTTTTGCATTGAAAGGCTTAGGTGAGGTTGTACTTAGGTGTCAAAGTTATTCGTTCGCTATAAGTCTTGATTTTTTGGTGTATACAGAGTGTACAGAGCATAAACCAACTATTGGTCTTGAGATTGCAACTTTGATAGTGAACTTTTTAGTTGTAAATTATTCTCTCCAATCGTTTTCTATTGATGATTCACAAATTTTAGAGGACGATGACAAAGATACTCAGATGGTAACTATCATAAGGAGCACTCTTGGTATTAGGATTAACAGCGGTGATTTGGGTTTATCGTGTGCTGCAAAAAGGAGAAATTAAATGTGTGAAAAAGAATTGAAAATGTCCTTAGGGCTTGTTTTGGTATCAGTTGATATACCTAAATTCAAATGGTGTTTTACGGGGACAGAGGTAAAGGATACCACTGCTGTTGACGGAGTTTCGCCAAAGGATCTTGTTGTAAAAGACTTACCTCTTTCGATGACTAAACCTACTAAGTGGAGATCAATCAAAGAATGTGTTTTTAGGGTGAAAACTGTCAGTGCAAATTCTAAGCTTGGAACTTTGGATTTGAAACAAGGTAGTATTTTCTACTATCACAATTCTATGTATGATTCGTTGAAAGACTATTTTGGTGATAATGATGAGATCGAAGTCTTACTTTTTCAAACTTATTTCATGTGTAATGGATATTCGATCAGTTCAACTAAATCTACTGGCATATTACAGACATTATGTGGTTCAATTTTGTCTGTTGGAAATATTTCAGAACAAACAGTTGAGTTTTCAGGATATTCTTTTGGTCTGCAGTCTAAGGATAAGGATGATGAGTCGTTTGAGACTTATATGGAGCATTCTTATTTCATAAGGCAGCATGTTAGTAGGACGAATGATGGTAGGTATATTTTTGGTAAGCCAATGTTACCACGTAATTATGAGTTTTTTGCCCTTTTTGTAGATCAAATACAAAGTGAAGATAAGGGCATTAAATTCATGGTGGGCGAAGGACGAATTACAATGTTTGATTCAAGTCAAGATTTTTCAAATCGAGTGGTTGAGCGAAAATATCAATTAATGCCTTCAAAGCCATTAGTTTCAGTGTCTTATGATTATATTGCTGGTGCAAAATTTTTTGAGCTTGAAAAGGAGGAGATATATATAAATGGCTGAACAAAAATTGAAAATGCCCTTAGGGCTTGTTTTGGTATCTGTTAATATACCTAAATTCAAGTGGTGCTTTACAGGGACAGAAATAAAGGATACCACTGCTGGTGACGGAGTTTCGCCAAAGGATCTTGTTGTAAAAAACTTACCTCTTTCGATGACTAAACCTACTAAGTGGAAATCAATCAAAGAATGTGTTTTTAGGGTAAAAACTGTAGGTGCAAATTCTAAGCTTGGAACTTTGGATTTGAAACAAGGTAGTATTTTCTACTATCACGATGCCATTTACAATTCGTTGAAAGACTGTTTTGGCGATAATGATGAGATCGAAGTCTTACTTTTCAGAACTTATTGTATTGGTTATTCATATTCGATCAGTTCAACTAAAGCTACTGAGACATTGAAGACAGTATGCGGTTCAATTTCGGCTATTGGGAAAATTCCAGAACAAACAGTTGAGTTTTCAGGATATTCTCTTCGTGAGACTTCTGAGAATAAGGATGAGTTGCTTGAGACTTACATAGAGAATTCTCATTTTACGAATCGGGATGTTAGAAAGAAGACGAATGATAATGGCAAATATGATATTGGTAAACAAATGTTACCACGTAATTACGAGTTTTTTGTACTTTTTGTAAGTCAAGGACAAAGTGAAGATCAGAGAACTAAATTCATGGTTGGCGAAGGACAAATTGCAACATTCAATCCAAGTCAGGATTTGTCGAATCAAAAGATCGATCAAAAATATCAATTAACACTTTCAAAGCCATTAGTTTCACTTTCTTATGATTATATTGCTGGTGCAAAATTTTTTGAAGTTTGATTAGAGAGGAGGTTATATTTTTATGTTAGTGAATGTTAATTTGTCAGGTCGTATTGAGTTGCCGTATATTCCAGATTATCTTCGAAAACAAGGAGATGTGGTTAATAAGAGTGGTACTGCTGCTGAAAAAGCAAAATCTGCTAATGAAGATGCATTTGTGATACTTGAAGGTATCAATTATGGGTTTATGGAGGAACTTAATATCAAAAAACTTGAAAATGAGAGTATAAGTAAATGAATCTTGATGACATCATAATTCCTTTGTCAATTGTTACTACCAATGAAATGAAGTTGAATGATATATCTGAACAACTTCAAAAAATAGCGTCACAAGAATTTCAAAACTTAGAAGATTTGAAGTCAAGGTTAGAGACCGCGATCAATACCGGCGATGGTTTTAATGTGGTTTGTGAAGCTTTGATTGAGAATACTCGCAGGATGGGTGATAATTTCAAAAATCTTGCTTCATCCGTCAAAGTTGTTGGAAGTAATAGTACCAAAAGTTTCAAAAGTGTGGGGGCTACTCTAAAACGTGTTGGTAAAAATTTGTTCAATGTAAAAAATATGGCAAATGCAGCAGCAGACGCTTTAGAGAGAATGGTAAATACTATTGGTCCTATAGTATTAATTGTTAAAGCTCTTCAAATGGCGGGCAATGCTGTGAATAATGTTTTTACAGGCGCTATGGAGTCTTTAGAATCATTTAACAATGAAGTTGGCGTCTTTTCACAGATGCTAAATAACGATAGTCTTGGAAAAGCTTTAGCCGATGATATGAATGCTTTTGGGGAACAAACCACATTTACTAGTGAAGCTATAAGTAGTGCTGCTCAAACCATGTTATCTTACGGAGCTTCTGCTTCTGAAGTTAGTCAACGTATGCGTATGTTTGGAGAGGCTGCGGGGAATAGTAGTGAAGGACTTACAAAGTTGGCAGAGATCTATTCTAAAGTAGAAGCTAGTAACAAGATTGCCGTAGAAGATCTTGAAGCTCTTCGTAGTGTTGGAGTTGATATTACGGATATTTTGGCAAAAGAAGCTGGAGTAGCAAGCGACGAATTATTAGAATTGGCAAGTAAAGGTCGAGTTGGTTTTGATGAATTAAGCGGTGCTCTTAGGAAGGCTACAGCTGAAGGTGGTAAGTTTTACGGCAATACTGCTCGTGGAGCAAAGAATTTGTCAGAAGCTCAGCTTCAAACTTCTAAACTAAGTAACAAATTGTTTCTGGAGCTTGGAAAAGCATTTGAACCTCTGATGATTGGTTTTGAAAAGACGAAACAATGGTTAATGATTGGAATTTTGGTACCCATAACAAAAGCAACTGCTTCTGTAATTACTTTTACTAAGAAATTGACAGATTTTGTAGGGTATATTGGTGGTAAAACAGTTGAATGGTACAAATTTGTATTGAATTTGACAGTTGTTCTTTGGAGGCATATTGGGAATATCATAAGTAAAATGAAAGAGTTTGTAGGTTATATTACTACCAAGTTTGTTGAAGGATTCAAGTTTGCAATTCAACCAGTTGTCGACCTTTTTGTAAAGGTAAAGAATTCTGTAGTTGATTTTTTTTGTCAAATCAAAGATCTTGCAAACTATGTTTCTACAAAATTTGTTGAAAAATTTAGGGCTGGGTTTGAGCCGATTATCTCTCTTTTTCAAACTTTGAAAAAATGGTCACAAAGTGTTTGGGATACATTATATGAAGCCTTGAGTATGGCTAAAGGTAAAGATAAGAAGATTGTAGAGACAGTTGCATCATCAGAGCCTGCTCCTGATTTGATGGAGGATCATAGTAATTCAGAAAAACGAAAGATAGAGGCCGAAAAAAGAAAAATAGATAATTTCAATAAGAAGATGATTGCAGAATATGAGACTTTGCAACAACAAATTTTCAAAATGCAAAGAGAAGTATTCATCAAGCCTTTGCATGAACAAGAAAAGGCTACTCGTGATTTACAGTCTGTAGTAAATGCAAAAAATAAGGAATTTGTTGCCAAGTATGGTAAAAATTTTGATATTTTGATTCAACAAAATCAACAAACTCTTGCTAATATTGAGAAACAGGTTAATGAGTTTGCTCAATCTAATCATCATTTTGTGAATGAACATAAGGACTTACAAGCAGAAATAGCAAGACTGAATCAAGAAGTTTTGATGCTTCCGTATGAACAACAAGAGAGCAAAATGAAGGAACTTGCTAATGTTATAAATCTTAAGCAACAGGAATTTGTTAATAATTATTCAGCAAGTTTTCATTCTCTGAATGATTCTAATCAACAGTTGTTGACTGCCCTGAAAAAGGGAGTAGACGAATTTGAAAAAACAGCAAATGATAGATCTTTTGTAGAAGCGCACAAAGCTTTACAAGAAAAGGTTATGTCAATGCAGTTTGAAGTATTGATGCGTCCTTTAAAAGAGAGAGAAAAAGCTACTGCTGAGATGCAGGTTAAGATTAATAAGCTGTATCGTGATTTTGTAGAATCACATAAAAAAGAGTTTAAAATGCTTAATGAGGCAAACAGGAATACTTTACTTCAACTTGCAGATCAAGTCAAAGAGATGGCTAAAGGTTTGAGTTTGAATTTCCATGATATATTGAATAAGGTTTTATCTGCGTCAATGAAAGTTTTCAATAAAGATTTAGGGAAACAAATAATACTTGATCTAGAATCTGATATAGAGAGGCTATTCGATACTCTAATAAGATCATGGTTTGAATCATTCAAAAATACAGTGTCATCTTTGCCTTTTGGAGACGCTATAGTATCTGTTTTTGAATTTGCCGAAGGACTTTGTCAAGGTTTTGCAGAAGTTGCAGTCAAAAAGATTGAAAAAAAGCGTGATGAGGATTTGAAAGAATTAGCTAAACAAAGTGAAGTAAAACTTCTTAATCTTGAGAAAGTATTTGATCGTGAAATTGAGATGCGAAAAGAGAAGCTGAATGAGCTTGATGCTCAGTATAATAAGGAGATTGCTTTTTTGAAGCAGGCACAGACTAAGGGACAGATATCAGGTGAAGAATTTCAAAGGAGAATTTCAAAAGTAGAAAGTGAGTATCAATTCAAAAGACAACAGCATAGTGAAGCAGTTACTAAGGCAGAAGATTCTAAAAAGCTTGAATCGGAGCGTTTACGTAAACTTGAGGTTTTAGAAGGAGAACGAATTAAGGCAGAGGCAGAAGTTGAAAAAGTAAAGGCAAGTTTATTTTATTGGAACAAGGCCAATGATGTGCGTCATGCTCAAAATTTATTAGATGAAATATTAAGAAGAATGTCAAAAGTAAAATCAGCAGGATCTATAGAAGAAATAAAGCTTGCCCGCAGTGGGGCTATGTTCACAACGACAAGGCCAACGTTTATGCCTGGTTTAGGGCTTATGACTAGTGAATTTGGACAAAATGAGCTTGTAAGAGTAACACCAGCACCAATTGATCAAAATTTGAGAAATTTTGAAGCAAGAATTATTGCAGAAGAAATTAATAGGATACAAAAAAGTGACGGAAGTAATAAGGGACACGTAATTATCAATTATAATTTCAATGGTGATGTTTTAGATGCAAATAAACTTGTTCGAATGTTGAAAGAGAAGGAGCATGCAATTGGTTTTAGAATGGCGGAATAGAAAAAATGAAAAATATTTTTTCAACAATCGATTTTATCTATTGATTTTTTTGGAAAAAGATGTATAATATTAATTGTATTCATAGTAATATAATTTATTATTTTTACCATGAATACACCCTTGAATAAGATCAATAACTTTTGTTGTTGGTCTTATTCTTTTTTGTATTAGTAATTCAAGCTTATTATGTTAAAATTAATTAGAATTAGAATGTAAATAGTTAAGGATTAATAGAGGTTTGATTTTGATATGGATGTTGCTGTAGCAAAGGAACAATTAATTGATAATAATCCAATAAATAAGAGTTCAATTAAATCTGAGAGAGTTAAAAAAGATTATCATAATATACCATTTGATGGTCAGATTATAAGTTATTATGTTCTTGAAGAGAAGTTTGATCTTCTTCAAGATAGAATGATGGATAATTTTCATTATTTGGATGATAAGATAAATATTCTTAAGATTGATTTAAGTGATAAGATAGATTCTGTTAAGAATGATTTAAATGCAAAGATAGATAAACTAGATGCAAAGATAGATTCTGTTAAGAATGATTTAAATGCAAAGATAGATAAACTAGATGCAAAGATAGATTCTGTTAAGAATGATTTAAATGCAAAGATAGATAAACTAGATGCAAAGATAGATTCTGTTAAGAATGATTTAAATGCAAAGATAGATGGAGTTGAGAGTAGACTTAATGCTAGAATGGATAAACTAGATGCTAGAATGGATAAACTAGATGCTAGAATGGATAAACTAGATGCTAGAATGGATAAACTAGATGAAAAGATAGAGGCTGTTAAGAGTGATGTGGGGCAAATTAATTCTAGATTAACTTTTATTGAAAGTAAGTTAGGATTTAAGGGCCAATTGGTTTCGTCTTTGACAGTTATTGCTACACTTGCTGTTTCATATTTTGTGGTCCAAATGTTTGTGACTTTAGGGAAGTATTTGGGAATTTCATAGAAAGACAATACAATTAGCATTGTACATTGTTTTTTTAACATTGTTAATTCATAACGATAAGTTTGTTAATTCATAACGATAAGTTTGTTAATTCATAACGATAAGTTTGTTAATTCATAACGATAAGTTTGTTAATTCATAACGATAAGTTTGTTAATTCATAACGATAAGTTTGTTAATTCATAACGATAAGTTTGTTAATTCATAACGATAAGTTTGTTAATTCATAACGATAAGTTTGTTAATTCATAACGATAAGTTTGTTAATTCATAACGATAAGTTTGTTAATTCATAACGATAAGTTTGTTAATTCATAACGATAAGTTTGTTAATTCATAACGATAAGTTTGTTAATTCATAACGATAAGTTTGTTAATTCATAACGATAAGTTTGTTAATTCATAACGATAAGTTTGTTAATTCATAACGATAAGTTTGTTAATTCATAACGATAAGTTTGTTAATTCATAACGATAAGTTTGTTAATTCATAACGATAAGTTTGTTAATTCATAACGATAAGTTTACTAATTCATAATGATAAGTTTACTAATTCATAATGATAAGTTTACTAATTCATAATGATTTAGTAATATAATTATGGGAGGTTTGGGATGGTAAGTAAGAATAATAGTAAAAGAAATATTGATGTTGAATTTCGTATTATGGATCGTTGGAGACTTAATTTTGAATTTATTGTTTACAATATTTGGTTAATAATGTTTGCTTTATTATTATTTTTCTTTAATGTGTTGCATTCTCATAGAGGAATTTTAGGCTATGATATTGGTAGTAATTATAAATTATATTTTACATTACCATTTACAATGGTAATTATTTTAGTACCATCTTCGATATTGTTATATTTTTTGTACTTATTGAGAAAGCGTGTTCAAGTTTCAGTGTTTGTATTTTTGGAAAAAGTAGCAATACTTGTATTATTAGTCATAGGACTTGTAACGCAGTCTGTGAGTTCGTGGATGAGTTTTGAAAGTTTTTTTAGCTTGATGTTTGAAAATACTATTAAGGACGCTGTTTTGAGCGTTAAAAATAGTCAGAGTTCAAAAGAGAAAAATATTCTCAAACGACTCTCTGAGAGAGAAAAAATACTTAAAGATGAGATATCTAATATTGATATTAAGATCAAAAATAATAATGATCGTATAGAATTTGCTAAAAATAAACATTTGAGTTTGGATTATACATATAGAACTATGAAGCAAGATTATATGAAAGAAATTGAAGATGCAAGAAGAGAGAATAAGGATTTATTTGGACAAAAGAATGAATATTTGAAGTCTTTGGATGATTTAGGATCTCAGTTTGATGATCTTGTTGTAACAAAAGATTCATATAATAATAAAATTAAGGCAGTCAATGTGTTGAATGGCACATCTGTTGTTATTAATAAAAATGATTATCCGAATATAATTTTTGTTTATTTGTTATTGTTGTTGTCTATTTGTTTAGATATATTTTTAGTAATGGTTTTTTGTATAATACAAAATTCTTATCATAAATTTTGTGAAAGAAAATTATTATTTTTATATGATGATGGTATTAAGTGTAGCAGTTGTAGTAGTAAGAATAGTGTGAATCAAAAGGTTCAAAATTATGGTCAACAAATTTCTAGTTTAGAGGCTAAAGAAATATCTGCAAACGATATTGTTGATAAATCACTTAAGTTTATTGCATCTAATTTAGAACCTGATAGACGTACTATAAAGTCTTTAATTAAAATTAATCAAGATACAAATGTGTCTCATTATCAAATAAGGAGGTATTTGTTAGATCTAATGGATAGAGGTTTAGTTATGAAGGATAAAAAGAGATTGGTACTTGTCAATAATATTGATAATATATCAAATTTATAATCAATTAATTTTGCAAATAAAGATTTTTGCTGTACAATTATGTTTTGTATACATACAATTCTCGACAAATGGTACATAATATTATGAGAGATTCATATAAATATACTGAAGAATCTTTTGCAAAACTGGAAGAAAATTTTCAAAAAGTAAAAGAGATCTTTTAGAAGAGGCTATTGAAAAAAAATAAAATAATAAAATAAAAAATATTAATAATAATGAAATAGAGTAGGTTATTACGTTAGTAGTAGTCTATCTATTTCTATTTAGTGTTTAGTTGTTGTTGTCAATTTATACTAATAAC
>NC_011254.1 GCF_000019685.1 Borrelia duttonii Ly | reverse complement strand
AGAGCCGGGTGCTCGAGCGGGCGCCAGTGGTGCTGGAAGACCTGCAGCAATTATTGCATCTTTTTTTGCCGATTCTTCTGAAATTTCTTTTTTATCATCTTTAGCTGGAGCAACCGCAATCTCTGCTGCATCTGTTGCTTTTACAATTCCTTCAGCATCATTAACTTTAGGATCTTCTTTAGACTTTACTATTGCCTTCAATATATCAGCACCACTTACTGAGCCGATTGAGGCATTTGCGGCTGCTGCTTCAGCCTCTTGAGCTCTATCATCATCTTTCTTTGCAAAAAGTTTACCAATTGATTTTTTCTCTGTATCTCCAGTCTTAGTAGCGCCTGCATTCCCTTCATTATCCTTTAAAACCACTCCAACTATCTCTTTAATTCCTTTAACTAGTGAATTAACAGCAACTCTATCTGCAGCATTAGCATCTTGACCAGCTTGAGTAGCACCACCAATCTTATCATCACCAGTAGCCCCTTTTGCTGCTTCTTTTGCTCCTTCTGCAATCTTATCTACAGTACCACTAATAAACTGCTCAACAACTGTTTTAACCTTTTCATATTCCCCATTCTTCGCAACTTCTGTTTGCAATTTATTTTTAACAGACTCCATTGTTGCTGCAATATCAGTAAAATACTTACCTATATCACTCTTCTTCGTATCCGCTTTTATCCCCCCAATGTCCCTGTAATCATATCGCCAAAACTCACAAAAACATCTAAAAATCCTTTACCTAAATTTACCATCTCACTCAAAAATACTTTCTCTGGATCCTTACCCCTACTATTACATCCCATCACTACCATCATCATTTTTCTGATTTGTCTCTTCTTCTTTCTTTCCATTTTTACCAATCTCCTATTTTTTGTATGTTTTATTAAGACTAAAAGGCACAACTAATAAAAAAGCAAAAAAGAATAAATCAAATCAACGATATGATTTATTGAAATATAATTTATATAACTATACACAACTACTGCACATTAAATAATAGAGCTCTATCTTCTCTCTCTTATCTGCTTTTCTTTATTCAAGCTAAACCTTTCTACATTTTTATATATATCTATTACGTAAGATATTGGCTCTTTGTAAGTTTCAATGCATATTTCTATACCATACTAAAATTAACATTATAAATGGGTACCATTAAGTCTCTTTAAATAACTAAGATATTTCATATAGATGGTTAAAAACTTACTTTTTATAATTAATTACACATTATATTTTTACAAATTCTTACAACTATACAAATCTGTACAATTTTATACAAAAAACCGAATATTTTTAATTAGAACATATACATCAAATAACATAATTAACAAAAATAACACTTCTCTCTATTATAGCATTATAAAAAGAAGTGTTTACATTTCATAATTTATTAATCACTATTTATTCTTTATTTAGTAACAACAGATTGAGTAGCATCAGATTGACTAGCCGCGGTTCCACCACTTTCAGAGTATTTTATTCCCTTCACTGCTTCTCTTATTTTATCTAAATTACTTTCTACTGTTTTCTTAATTATTATATCAAGTATCCCTAATACCTTATTTACTGCACTTACAGAAGCTACCTTAACTGTTTCAATATCTGCAGCATTAGAACCAAACTTACCACCCTTAATCATTGCTTTTAATGCAACAGCTGCTGCTAAATCGGCATTGGTCTTTGCGCCTGAATTAGCAGCAGCAGCATTAGCATTAGAAGCAGTTAGTGCCCCAGTCTCATTATTATTGCCAGCATTAAGAGCAGCACCATCAATAGCCCTAGCATTTTTAATCTTATCAATCATTGCCCATGAATCGGCTTTTGAAACTTCAGATGCCAATTTATCACCAGCTCCCTGACCTGCATTACTATTATGACCACCAAGAACAGCAGGGGCATCAGTAGCATTAGCAGCTGTTACCTGACCACCAGAATTAACATCACCAATTGGACTACCATCATTAGTTACACCAGCAAGTTTAGTTAGTGAAGTAATTAGTCGTGTAAAAACATCACTTGCTCCTTTGATTGCACCTTTAACAGCTTCAATTGTAACTCCATCAGCATTCTTAGCTTCAGATATTTTAACTTTTAACTCCTTTAACTTATTCTTAGTTGTTGTAAGTCCTTCTCCTACTTTCTTAAAATGTTCTCCTACTTTACTTCTATTATCTCCCACTTTAACTACATTAAACCCTAATACATCCCCTATTGCACTCCCAAACCCAGCAAAAATCTCCTGAAACCCCTCTCCTATCTTTACTAATGACTCTAAAAAACTATTCTTCCTTTGCTAAAGTCTACCTTCCCCTCTCCTCCAGATACTCCCCCACTATTACATCCCATCACTATCATCATCATTAATATTATTACTCTTCTATTCACTCTCTCCCCTCTCTCTATTTATTTCTCTCTTCCCTTTTATTCCTTTTATTTCCTCTATTTTCATTTCCTTAGCCTCCTTATTTTGTTTTTTTATAGCTTTTCTTTAAAAGATTAGAGGCAAAAAAATACGATTTATATAAAATATTATTCATATAACACATACAATACTGATAATTAATTCAAGTTATATTATAAATATTACTAATTGAATTTATTCACTAACTTTAGCAACAGGATTATTTCCTTGTTTAATTGCTCCCAATATATTCTTAATCTATCCCATCTGCTACTACTGCATCTCTCCTTGCACCAATCCTTAATTTCTTTTTATCATTAACAAGCTGAAGCAATAGAAATCTCTGCTACATCTCCCGCTTTCTCAATTCCATTCATATTTTTTTTCCTTCTATCTCTATTAATCTAGTTCAAAGATTTTATTTATACTTTCTAAACCTACTTCAATAGAAAAATCACAAATTAAAAACGCAAAAAAGAAAACATCCTTACTACAAAAATAGAAAAGTGTTTCTCTGTTTTGTCTTTATTATTTAGTTTTACGATTTATTTAGTAGAAAAAGTTTGAACAATACCAAATATAAAGGAAATATATTAAATTGCTTAAATTAACAAGAAAACATCTTCCCTATATACTTTACAACAATAAGAGAAGTGTCTCCTTGAAATAACTTTATTTACTTTACTAATTTTTTCTACAATTATTTATTGTTGTCCACTAGCTGCCACGTTTGCTGATGCCTTATCTTCTTGTTTAATTGTAGCCAGTACTTCATTTACCTCCTTTAAACCACTATCAACAGTATTTCTTATTGATATTATTAGCGTATTTAATACTTTAGTTACAGCACTTGCTGCTACACCATTGACTGCATGTGCAGATTTATCTTCATTCTTAGCAGCAAATTTACCTCCCTTTGACATTGCTCTTAAAGCTATTCCTGCAGCTATTACTGCATCTTTTTTAACATCATCAACATTAAATTCAGTACCAGCATTTTCTTTCTTAGCAGCAGCAATTTCAGCAGCATTCTTTGCATTAACAATCTGAATTTCATTATCAGCAGCATTAGCAGATTTAGCAATAGCTTGCAATATATCAGCTCCACTTACTGCTCCTATTGACGCACTTGCTGCCGCTGCATGTGCATCTGTTCCATCAGCAGCATTAGTACCACTAAACAATTTCCCAACTGATTTTTTCTCTGTATCCGCTGTTTTTGTAGCAGTAGCATCTCCCTCATTTGCTCTTAAAACAACAGCAACTATAGTTTTAATTCCATTAACAAGAAAATTAACTGAATCTTTGTCAGCAGGAGCAGCGTCTTGTCCAGCAGCAGATGCAGCACTAATTTTATCATCACCACTAATACCCCCAGCCGCAGTTTTTGCTCCTTCTTCAATCTTATCAATAGTTGTGATAAATTCACCAACCTTCTCTTTTACCTTTGCATAATGCCCATTCTTTTCTAAAATCTTCCCTAATTTCCCTCTAACTTCCTTCATTGTCTCTGCTATCTTAGTAAAATATCCACCAATCTCACTTTTCTTTGTATCAGCCTTTATCCCCAATGTCCCTGTAATCATATCGCCAAAACTTACAAAAACATCTAAAAACCCTTTCCCTAAATTTACCATCTCACTCAAAAATACTTTCTCTGGATCATTACCTCCACTATTACATCCCATCATCATCACCATCATCATCATTAATATCACTACTCTTACTTTCCCCTCTCCTTTTTTCTCTATATTCATTCTTCTAGCCTCCTTATTTTTTATTTTTTTCTAGCTTATCTAATAAAGGAAGCAAAAAAATATGTGTTATATAACACATACAATACCGCAAATAAAAAAAGAGAGCTAAAATAAGCCCTCTTAACTAATTATTTACCTAATTAATCCAAATATATTCAAAATATTTCTAATTCAAACTATTCACTAACTTTAGCTTCAGAACCCTCTCCTTGCTTAATTTCTCCTAATAATTTATTAATCTCTTTTAATCCTAAATCCACTCTATTCCTGATTGCTATTGTCAATGTACTCAATACCTTACTTACTGCACTTGCTACTACACCATTTACTGCATTAGCATATTTATCACTAGCATCCTGCTTAGCCGCAAATTTACCATCTTTTGCCATTGCCCTCAATGCTATCCCTCCTGCTATTACTGCATCTTTTTGTGCTCCCTCTTTAATCTCTTTTTTATTATCAACAGCTTTAGCAACTGCTATCTCTGCTGCATCTACAGCTTTCTCAATTCCATCAGTATTATAAACTTGAGGATCTTCTTTAGACTTAGCTATCGCTTGCAATATATCTGACCCACTTACTGCCCCTATTGACGCTGCTGCTGCTTGGGCTGCCGCATTATCAGCTCTATTAGCATCAGTAGTAGTAAACAACTTACCAACATCTTTTTTACTATCATCTTTAGTAAAATCAGCTCCCCCATCTCCCCTCCCTTTTAAAACAATTTCAACTATCTCTTTAATTCCTTTCACTAGAGATTTAACACTTTGTAATTCTGAAGGAGATGCATTCTGATTTTTGACAGCACTTCCTATTACTTCACTACCTCCAGCACTAACTCCCAAAGCAGCCTTCTTAGCTCCTTCTTCGATCTTACTTATCTTTCCAATAAATCCCTCTACCTTCTCTTTCACCTTCGGATAATGCCCATTCTTTTCCAAAATCTCCCCTAATTTCACTTTTACTGTTTTCATCGTATTCCCAATCTTACTAAAATAAGCCTCTATTTCACTTTTCTTTGTATCCGCTTTTATCCCCAATGTCCCTGTAATCATATCGCCAAAACTCACAAACACAATCTAAAAATCCTTTCCCTAAATTTACCATCTCACTCAAAAACACTTTCTCCGGATCTCTACCCCCACTATTACATCCCATCACTACCACAAGCATCCCCATTATTATTCCTTTTACTACTCTTCTTTCCATCCTTCCCTTCCTACTCTCCTCTTTCTTTCCCAATTCTTCCTTCCCTTTTATTCCTTTCATTCCTTCTACATTCATTTTCTTCGCCTCCTTTTGTTTTTATATGCTTGTCTAACAAGGAAGCAAACAAACAAAAAATAAATGTATACAACAACGAATGAATAACAATTCACTAGAACATTTTAATGAAAGCATAAATGATAGAATTAATCACACAGTAACAAATCCATGTTTAGTACACTACAAAATTAAAGATACCAAGAACTTAATTCCTAGTATCTTTAATTTATAATTTTTCTCTTATTTTATTATTTAGTTATGTATTCTGATTATTGATTTT
Organism: Borrelia duttonii Ly; assembly: GCF_000019685.1. Lineage (NCBI taxonomy): Bacteria > Pseudomonadati > Spirochaetota > Spirochaetia > Spirochaetales > Borreliaceae > Borrelia > Borrelia duttonii. Next base: position 36,455 of record NC_011254.1, on the reverse strand, counting down.
GACTACTAGAACCACTCTTACCAGATGCTATAGCAGTAGCACCAGTATTAGTTTTCATTGCTTCTTTGACACTCTTAAGTCCCAAGTCTATTGCTCTTCTTATCCCTATTGTCAATATATCTAATGCCTTAGTTACCGCACTTACTGCTGCTCCTTTAACTGCAGCTGAAACATCTGAATTAGCAGCACCATTAGCAAATTTACCACCTTTTGCCATCGCTCGCAATGCTATTCCACCTGCTATTACCGCATCTTTAGGAGCAGAACCAGGATTCTGAGCAGTAGCTAATTTAGAAGCATCACCACCTTCTTTAACTATAGCCTGCAATATATCTGATCCTCTTACTCCTCCTACTGCTTTTGCTGCATCTGTTGCAACTTTCTTTGAATTAGCATCATCACCAGCAGCACCATTACCAGTAATAAACAATTTACCTGCTTCTCCATCTCCAGCATTAGCAGTTCTCGCAGTACCATCACTAGCCTTATTAGAATCCCCAGCATCAGCCTTCCCTACACCTTCAAGTACCACTTTCACAATTCCCTTAATTCCTTCTACTAATTTATCAACATCAGTACCTGCAACACCTGTTCCATTCTGATCAGCCACATTTCCTATTAATCCACTAGCATCTCCTATCGCCTCACTAGCTGTCTTTGCTCCTTCTATTATCTTATCAAGTGTATTTTCAACCAATGTTTTAACTGCACTCTCAGTGGCCTCAACATTCGGATTCTTTTCTTCCTTCATATCAGCAACAATTTTATTAAGTCCATACTTTATCCCTTGCACAGTCTCTTGAACCTTCTTAAAGTAATTCCCCACATCTGACTTCTTTGAATTAACATTCAACCCCAATACACTCCCTACCATTTCCCCAAATGAAGTGAAAACATTCAAAAATTCATTACTCACATTAACTAATGACTGCAAATATTTATTCTTTCCTTCCTCTCCTTCAGCTACTCCCCCACTATTACATACCATCACCATCACCACCACCATCATTTTTTTTATTCAACTTAATTTTTAAGGATTTAAAAAATATGATCTATATAACACATATAATACTGCAAATAAAAAAAGAGAGCTTGATTGCTCTCATTAACTAAGTTTTTATTAAAAAGTTTAATTATATTCTACATTGTACTAATTATCTTATTCTTTTATTCATTAATTTTGGCAACAGATCCTTCTCCTTGTTTAATCTCTCCTAACACCTTATTAATCCCTTTTAATCCTTCATCCACTCTATTCCTTATTGCTATTATAAGTGTACTTAACACCTTATTTACTGCACTTGCTACTGCTCCATTGACTGCATTTGCTGATTTCTCCTCATTACTTTTAGCTGCAAACTTACCATCTTTTGCCATCCCTCTTAATGCTATCCCTGCTGCTATTATTGCATCTTTCTTTGCTGTATCCTCTTTAATCTCTTTCTTATTAGCAACAGAAGGAGCAATTGCAATTCCTGCTGCATCTGTTGCTTTTTCAATTCCATTAGTACTATCAGCTTTAGGATCTTCCTTTGATTTTGCTATCGCCTTCAATATATCAGCTCCACTTACTGCTCCCACTGTTGCATTAGCCGCCGCAGCCGCAGACTCACTAGCATTGTCCTTTGTTTCAAACAATTCACCTATTGTCTTTTGTTGCTCTACATTGGTCTTAGTAGCTCCTGAATCACCCTCATCGTTTCTTAACACTACTTCTACTATTGCCTTTATTCCTTTTACTAATTTATTAACACTTCCTGCTTCTGCAGGTTTAGCGTCTTCATTTGCCTTAGCATTTTCCAATAGCACCACAACCAGTAGCATCACTTGCTGCTTCCTTTGCTCCTGCAGCAATTCTATCTATAGTACCACTAATAAACTTCTCAAAAACTGTTTTAACTTTTTCATATTTCCCATTCTTAACAACTTCTGCTTGCAACTTTTCCTTTAAATTTTCGAGCTTAAAACCTACTCAATATTCAGGAAGTTAAATAATTAAATATTATCCATAATGCAATATTTTTAATATTGAAAAACACTCATGCACTTTAAATACAAAAAATAGAAGCCAAAAGAACAATACTCCTAGCTTCTATTTTTTGACCTAATTTTTTTCAGCTAATTACCTTTTCACTAAAATCTAAGAAGTTTGTACAAGATCATTAATTGTAGCTTCCAATAGATTATTAGCTGCCTTTACCAAGTCAACAATCGCCAAGTACAATTTATCAAGTTCATCAGCTCCCTTCTGTTTGTCATTATTATCTCTTTTTAGAGCCTTTTGTGCATCAGCAGCGCTAGTATCATCTTTACCTATATCGGCACTTGATTGTTTAACCTTAGTTAAAAATGCAGTACTCTTAGTCTTAGCATCAGCAACCTTTGCCTTAAGATCAGTAGAAATTGCCCCAACTATTTGCTCTAACACTGTCAATTTAGTCTCTACAGACGCAATTATGTTATAGGCCCCCACAACTAATGAGGCATTTTTATTAGCAATGTCAGCAGTACCTTGAGCAGAAATTTTTTTTCCAAGAGCCGCAACAAGATTGTCTATTGACTTAACTAAAGCATCCACTTCTGTAACACCTACCACAAAATCACTAACCTCTTTGATTTTTTGACTTATTTTGACTAAATCCAAAACAGTCCCATCCTTCCTAGTGACAATCCCCTTATTCCCATTTTTATTCTCGCCAGTGCCATTCTCTGCTCCTTCCTTTACTCCCCCACTATTACATCCCATCACTATCATTATCATCAATATTATTCCCTTTATTCTCATTCTATTCCCTCTCTTATCCATTCTCTTCACTCTCTCTTTCCCTCTCTTCCCTTTTATTTCCCCTTCTACTCCTTCTATCTTCATTTTCTTCGCCTCCTTGTTTTTTTCTTTATCGCTTTTTTTATAGCTTTTCTTTTAAAGCAAAAAACAAATAAATGAGGCTTTATATAACATACACAATACCGCAAATAAAAAAAGAGAGAGCTTTATTGCTATTTGTAATAAATGCAGCAACTTTTTCTCTTACCTTTTCATAATGTCCATTATTTTCCAAAATTTCATTTAATTTTGCTTTTGTTGATTTCATTGTTCTGAAATTTTAATAAAATAAACCCCAATATCTGATTTCTTGGTATCAGCCTTTATCCCCAACGTCCCTGTAATCATATCACCAAAACTCACAAATACTTCTAAAAACCCTTTCCCTAAAATTAACCATCTCACTCAAAAACACTTTCTCAGGATCCTTTACTCCTCCACTATTACATCCCATCACCATATTATCTTTGTTTGTACAATTTTATACAATAAACTGAATACTTTTAATTAGAATATTTTAAAGAAATCACAAATAATAAAATTAATAATATCAAGTAACATATTTCTATTTAACACACTATAAAATAAAAGATACCAAAAGCTTAACTCTTAGTATCTTCACTTTATGACTTTATTTTTATTTTATTTACTTACATAACTTCGCCTATTTATTTTGACCACCAGAAACACTATTCTCAGATGATACAGGAGTATCATTAGTATTAATTTTAATTGCTTCTTTTACACTTTTAAGTCCTTCATCAACAGCACTTCTTATTGCAACAGTTAGAGTATTTAATGCCTTAGTAACTCCACTTACTGCAGCGTTAACAACATTAGCCTTAACCCCAGCCGCTGCCGCACTAGCATTAGCAAATTTACCTCCCTTTGCCATCGCTCTTAATGCTATTCCTCCTGCTATAATCGCATCTCTAGCATTATTAGCATTAGCACCGTTATTATTAGCAACAACATTGTTATGTTTCGCTAATTTAGCTGATTCACCATCATCACCTTTAGCAATAGCTTGTAATATGTCAGCACCAGTTACAGCCCCAACAGCCTTTACTGCATCTCTTGCTGCTTTTGCTGCAGCAGCAGCATCACCTGCATTATTATTAGCAAACAATTTCCTTGCATCACCATCAGCACCAGCACCAGCATCACCCCTTGCAGCACCAGCATTACCATCATCTTTAACAGGACCGTTATCATTTCCAGCTTCTGCGTTTCCTTCCTTAAGTACTACACTTACAATTTTTTTGATTCCCTCACTAAGAGACTTAACCGCATTAACATCAGCACCAGCACCAGCACCAGCAACAGGTTCAGCAACATTACCAATTGCTTCAACACCATCAGCTCCTTTTAAAGCCTCACTTGCACCGTCAATTATCTTATCAAATGTTTCACTAACTAATTTCTTCACGACACTCTCTACTTCAACAGTATTAGGATTCCCTACTTTCTTCATATCAGCAACAATTTGTTCAAGCTTATCCTTGGTACCTTGCACAGTACCCTGAACCTTCTTAAAGTAATTCCCTACATCTGACTTCTTTGAATTAACATTAAACCCCAATACACTCCCCACCATTTCCCCAAATGATGTGAAAACATTCAAAAATTCATTACTCACATTAACTAATGACTGCAAAAATTTATTCTTTCCTTCCTCTCCTCCTCCTACTCCCCCACTATTACATCCCATCATCACCATCATCATCACCATTAATATTACTACTTTTACTCTTACTTTCCCCTCTACTTTTTTCTCTCTTTTCATTCTTTTCGCCTCCTTGTTTTTTCTTTCTTTATAGCTTTTTTTATAGCTTTTCTCTTAAGGATTAGAAGAAAAAAAATGATTTATATGAATAACATTCATATAACACACATCAATACAGAAAATAAAAAAAAAGAGAGCTTTATTGCGCTCTCTACTAGCCTTTTTACCTAATAATTATTATATAAACTTATTACTATTTCTGTGTTATCTGAAAAGAGTGGTTCTGATGGTCAAAATAGATAGTCAAACTTTATATAAGTAAATAAAAAATAGAAAAAATAAAGTCGTAAAGAAAAGTTATAAAGGAAGATACTGAGAGTTAAGTTTTCAGTGTCTTTTGTTTTATGATGTCAAATAAAGATGTATTTTTGTTATGTTTGATATATCGTTGTTATGTTTTTAGTCAGATTATTTATCTAACTTACAAATTAGAAATCATACTTTGGTTAATTCCAACTATAATAACTATAATCATTAACATCTTAATGTTAAATTGTACATAACTATATATATCTGTACAATTCTATATGATAAACCGAATAATATTTTTATTAGGACATCTTAGAATTTGTAAGTAGACAGTAAATGGAGCTGCAGCAAGTGCGGTGAATAAGGTATTGAATACTTTGACAATAGCAATAGGGAATACAGTGAATGAAAGTTTAAAAGGGATTAGTGAGGCATTAGGGGAGATTAAGCAAGGAGAGGGTTCTGAAGTTAAAGTTAAGGCTAATTAATAGTTGAATTAGTATATATTCATTAGTATTAATTTTCATTGCTTCTTTAACAACTTTAAGCCCTGCATCAACAGTATTTCTTATTGCTATTGTGAGTGCATCTAATGCCTTAATTACTGCACTTATTGCGGCTCCTTTGATTACTTTCCCTGACTCATTAGCGTTACCATCAGCAAATTTACCATCCTTTGCCATTGCTCGCAATGCTATTCCTCCTGCTATAGTTGCATCTTTAGGAATCGCAGAAACATTACCAGTTAGTTCTTTAGCAAATTTGGCAGAATCACCATTACCATTACCCTTAATTACAGCTTTTAATATATCAGTACCAGTTACTGCTCCAACTGCTTTTGCCGCATCAGCTGCTGATTTTTTAGGAGAATTAGCAATAGCAGCATTACCAAATAATTTCCCTGCTTCACCCTCACCAGCATTAGCAGTTCTTGAAGCAAGATCATCAGCTTTTTTATCATCTCCAGCATCAGCATTTCCTATATCTTTAAGGACTATATCTACTATATCTTTAATTCCCTTTATTAATTTTTCAATGCCAGTACCAGCAACCCCACTAGCATTCTGAGCAATATTGCAAATTGGGTCATTAGCATCATCAATTGCCTCACTTGCCTCCTTTGCTCCACCAATTATCTTATCTAGTTTACTCTCAACCAATGTCTTCACTGCACTCTCAGTAGCTGCAGCATTCGGATTCTTTTCTTCTTTCATTTCAGCAACAATTTTATTAAGCCCACTCTTAATTCCTTCTACTGTACTCTGTACTGCCTTAAATACTTACCCACATCCGATTTTTTACTTTCCAAATTTATCCCCAATACACTCCCCCTACCTTCTTATCTAATAATCTTAACTATATTCAATATATAATAATTAACCTACTAATTAACTCTAAGTGCTATACCTCCTGCTATTACTGCATCTTTCTTTGCTGTAGACTCTTTAATCTCTTTCTTTTGATCAACAAGCTTTAGCAACTGCAATTCCTGCTCTATCTACAGCTTTCTCAATTCCCTCAGTCTCATTAACAATAGGATTTTCACTAGATGTGGCTATCGCTTGCAACATATCAACTCCATTTATAGCTCCTATACTTTCTGCTGCTTGAGCTGCCGCATTATCAGCTTTATCATTAGTCATAGTAAATAACTTGCCAACATCTTTCTTACTATCACCTTTAGTAACATCAGCACCTACATCTCCCTTCCCTCTTAACACAATCTCAACTATCTCTTTAATTCCTTTCACCAAAGATTTAACACTTTGTAATTCCAAAGGAGAAGAAATAGAAGATAAAAAAGTTATGATAAATTAGCTTATCTCCTAAATAAGCCATCAAAAACACAAATCATATAAATAAAACCATGAATGGATAAATGACATTTCATAAATTAGAACATCTAATAAAATTAATTATATACTTCCCACTTTCTCACGAAATCATAAATACCACTTAATTTTACAACATTTTAACATATATAAATCTACAATAAATAAGCAAAAATACCTTACGGATATTTATGCTTATCAAAACTTAAAAAAGTTTGCTATAATAAAAGGTTTAAGAAACAATTATACTACTTAGATTTTACTTCACTATTAGAATTTTCTTTTATGCAATCATCAACATCTTTCAAACATTTATCAACTGTTCTTCTTATAGTAGACACTATCTCATTTACAGTTTTACTAACTGCTCCTATTAATACTGCATTCAGTCCTTCTGCTGGTACATTAGCATGAGTTGCCAATTTGCCATTTTTAGCCATTGCCCTTAATGCTAAACCGGCTGTTATTACTGACCCTTTCTCCCTAACATCAGCACCTGCATCTTCACTATTTTTAATAGCAACTGCAATGTCATAAGCATTTTTTGCAGCACTAATTTGGCCAGCAGGTGCATTTATTCCATTCTTAGCTGCATCAATTGCTGCCAATATATCTGCACCACTTGACGCATTTAATGCAACATTAGCCGCTTTTAAACCAGTCGCATCAGCACTAGCAGTATTATTAAATAACTTTGCAATTGCTTTAGAGTCGGCAATTGTCTTATCAGCATTTCCTTTTAAATCAACTTTAACTTCCTTAGCTGCTTCATAGATCATATTAATTCCCTCAACAAGACTCTTGACACTTGCTATATCTGCCTGCACTGCATCCTCAGTACCATTAGCATTTCCGATTTTACCATTAGCGCCATCAGTAGCTTCCTTAAATTTTTTTGTTCCTTCAACTAACTTTTTCAAAATATTAACTGCATTAGTAATTACACTATCAACTTTGTCTTTCATTAAACTAAACTGCTCAGTTCCCTTAATACCTTCTAATTTGCCTTTAGCTACCTCTACTGCTTCCCCAATCTTTCCCAACCTCTCACCAACTTCTTTCTTAGTCGTATTTGAAGTAAGACCAAATGTATCTTTTAGTATATTTCCAAAAGATACAAAAACCTCCAAAAATCCCTCCCTTAAATGTGAAATTACTTCACCCAAACCTCCAATTCCTTGTGTTCCTTTTCCCTCTTCTCCACTTACTCCCCCACTATTACATCCCATCATCACCATCATTATTACTACTCTTACTTTCCCCTCTACTTTTTTCTCTCTTTTCATTCTTTTCGCCTCCTTATTTTTTTATTATTTTTTTTCTAGCTTATCTATTAAGGATTAGAAGAAACAAAGATGTTTATATGAAACACAATTCATCAAACTACATACAATACTGCAAATAAAAAAAGAGAGCTTCATTGCTCCCTTTACCAACATTCTTATCTAATCATTTCAACAACTATATCCAAATTCTACTACTTACCTGCTGCTTTTAAATCTCTTGCCTTACCTATTTCTTGCTTTACTTTCTCCAAAACATTCTTTACTGTCTTTTTCACTATTCCTTCTACTGCTACTAATAACTTATTTACTGCGGTTATCCCTGCTCCTTGTACTGCTTTGTCATCATTATTATCTTTTGCAGCTAACTTACCTCCTTTAACCAACGATCTTAACGCTATCCCTCCACTCACTGCTCCTGCTTTTGCCCCATCTTTTGCCAAATGATCTGCTGTTCCTCCTTTAGCAAACTTTAACGCACTTGTTGATCCATTGACATCTGAATCTATTGTTCCAGTTGAATCTCCTTCTCCTGATTTAACTATCGACGCTAACATCTCCTCTCCTCTCACTGAGGACACTATCAATGCTGCTTTATCTCCCACTGCTGCTCCTGCATCAGCACCAGCTGCTAATACCTTGGCTCCATTTTTTGCATCAGCGCCTATTGGATGCTTGAGACAATGTAACATCACTTACACTTGGTTCTTCAACCTTCTCTCCCTTTGCTACTTCCACTATCCCTTTCAATGCTTTATATGCCTTCTTTAATTCTTCTGTACTTGCTGCTACTCAATCTTGGTTATTTACTACATCAACTACTTTGTTACCATCACCTATATCTTTTAAAGATTCTAAATGAGTTTTTAATGAACTCAAAACTCCCCTTAGCTACATCAACCACAATTCTAACTGCATTCTTTCCATCATTTGACTCTTCACCTTTATCAACACCTAATGTTGCTTTTACTGCTACTTTTTCTAATTCTAATAATGCTTCTCCAAGTTTATCTCCTAAACTATCAAAATAACCTGCTACATCACTTCTCTTTGTATCTTTATTCACCTTAAATCCCAATACATCTGACACTAACTCCAAAAATGCATAAAATGCATTCTCCGCACTTCTCCCTACTTCCAGCAGTACTTCACTTAAACTTTTAGCTCCCCACTCCCGCCTCCTCCTGTTCCTCCTTCTCCTCCCGCTACTCCACCACTATTACATCCTATTATTAAAAATAAAGTTATTATTATCGATTTTATGTTTTTTATTTTCTTCCTTATTACACATGCCTCCTTATTTTCCTTCCAACAAAAAAGAAGGAAACCTAGATAAATCTCTAAGCTTACCTTCTAATCTTATTCCCAAATAATCTAATTCTAAATATCTGTCTTATTTACTACTCTGCTATTTTTGGCTTTCTTGCGTCATCTATTTTTTCCTTTGCTTTCTCAAGTGTCTTTTTTACTGTCTTTTTAATGATATCTTCTACTGCTACTAATAACTTATTTACTGCGGTTAATCCTGCTGCTTGTGCCGCTTTTTCATCATTATTATTATTAGCAGCTAACTTACCTGCCTTAACTAATGAACGTAGAGCTATCCCTCCACTCAATGAGCTTGGCTTAACCGAATTTTGTGCTAAATTAGCTCCATCACCTCCTACAGCAAATTCCAATGGAGTTGTCTGTGCATTTGCCTGACCTGTTATTTTTGAAGCCTTTTCTTCTGGTTTAACAATTGATGCTAACATTTCTTCTCCACTTACAGTTGATACTATTAATGCTGCTTTACCTGTATCCCCTGCTGCTGGTTTGCCAGCATCATTTGTAGCTAATATCTTAGCTCCGTGTTCTGGATTAGCAGATACACCTACTGTTACTGCATTCATTTGAACATTACCTTCATTTAGCTCTTCAACACCTTCTTTAGTAGCTGTTTCAACTATTCCTTTCAATGCTTTATACGCTTTTTTTAATTCTTCTGTATTTGCTGCTGCTCCTTCTTTATCACTTTCTGCCCAACCGACTATTTTGTTATCATCACCACCTATCCCCTTTAACGACTCTAAATGTCCTTTTAACGTATCTAAAACTCCCTTAGCCGCCTCAACTGCAACTCTAATTGGATTTTTTAATGCATCGCTTTTATCAACACCTGATGTTGCCTTGTTTGCTACTTTTTCTAATTCTGCTGATGCTTCTCCAAGTTTTGCACCCAAAATGCTAAAATACTCTCCTACATCACTCTTCTTAGTAATCGATTTAGCAGTAAAACCTAATGTATCTGCTATTAAACCCATAAATGCATAAAATGCATTCTCCGCACTTCTCCCTACTTCCAGCAGTACTTCACTTAAACTTCCTCCTCCTCTCCCTTCTCCTCCTCCTGTTCCTTCTCCCTTTACTCCCCCACTATTACATCCCATCATCACCATCATCATCATCAATAATATTACTCTTACTTTCCCCTCTCCTTTTTTCTCTATATTCATTCTTCTAGCCTCCTTATTTTTTATTTTTTTCTAGCTTATCTTTAAAAGCAGAAAACAAATAAATAAGGCTTTATACAACATACACAATACCGCAAATAAATAAAGAGAGCTTTATTGCTCCCTTTATCAGCGTTCTTATCTAATAATTTTATCTATATTCAAATAGATTATTGATTCACCTATTAATTAGCCTTAGACTCAGAATCTTCTCCTTGCTTAATCTCTCCTAATAACTTATTTATTTCTTTTAATCCTTCATCTACTGTATTACTAATCATTATTTTACTAAAATATGCAACAATTTCACTTTTTTTAATCCCCGCCTTTATTCCCAATATCCCTGTAGTCATATCCCCAAAACTTACAAATACTTCCAAAAATCCTTTACCTAAATTTGCTAATTTGCTATCGAACCCACAAATTGTTACCTTTCGCCTACTCCACCATCACATCTCATCAATATATGATACAATCCAATAGTGCTTCTTTAATTTTTACTTTTAGATTATCTAACGTATCTTCAATACCACCTAAAGCAGTTCTATAAACAATTTCTAAGTTGATTCCATTGTGCAGGACGTCTTCTGCAACATTATTTACATAATTCCTGAAAAATATTGAATGTCTGTATAATTCATAAGAATTGATTTTAGCATTATATTTCATTATCTCTCCAACCTTTATAACCTTATTGAATATACAATAAATAATTGTAGATCAATTATTTATTTTTGTTAAAAAAAAAGCAAAAATTATAAAAAATTGCAAAAAAAATTAAACCTATTTCTTAGATAAAAGAAATATTTACTTATTTAAATATCAGAGTTAATAAAATTCCTATAGTTAAAGTAATAATGGTTCCAAACATCCAAGCATGTAATTTTAATGTTCCTTTAACATCTGATGCAAATTTATCTATCTTAGTATCAAGTTCTTTAAACTTAATATCTATCTTAGTATCAAGTTCCATTTTGTTCACTTCCATATCTTTTCTTACAAGAGAAATATCTGATTTTAATTCGTCCCTTACTTTGTCTATCTTATTATCAAGTTCTTTAATATCTGATTTTAAGTTATTTTCAATAATATCTATTTTGTTATCAAGTTCTGTAAATTTAGTATCTATTTTGTTATTTAAATTATTCTCTACAGTATCAATCTTAGTATCAAGTTCTCTAATCTCAGCCTTTAAACCACGCTCTAATATTTCTAGTTTAAGGTTAAAATTACTTTCTAAATATTGAAGATCTTTAGTAGTAAGCTCATTTTTATAGTATCTATAAGACAAATCATCTGCAATCTCTCTATTAATACCCGCTTTTACAAGCTCATTTAGTACCATCTGCCTAGTAATTACAGGTTCCATTTGCATATACTCCATAAAGAATCTCCTTATGTAATTATTATACAATAATTTATAAGCTAAATGAAAGTAAATTTAGTAAAATGTTGACTTCTATCACGATAATTTAAAGACATAATTAAATATGCAGCTGATAATGCATCAAGAGCATCATCATGACTGCATCTATCTCCTTTATATGAATAAATATCATGAAATACAGAACTCTCATTGTAGTCTAATAAATACATATTTTCATAAGTAAATGGTGTTAATAAAGAAACAATCCTTGTATGTTTATTTGTTTTTGGTCTTGTTGGTGCAATTTTAAAGTAATTTTTCATATAAATTCTCTAGTATTATCTTTATATATGGATCTACCGTTGATTTTTTATCTTGAAATATAAATATCCAATACCTTCTCTAAAACACAAAAAGCAATATTATCTCCAACACTACTATATGCAGACTCTAGACAAACTATAGGACTTTTAAATTCATACTCTTTATGAGATTAATATTGCTAAATATAGCATCATTATTTGCAACCCATTCGCCGCCAAGTAGTATACTGGCTTTATATGTTGGTGAAACTTTATAAATTTCTTCTTGCGTCCTTATAAATTTCTTTGAAATTGTCTCATCATCATACGTTGTAAAATTAGATGTAGAATATATCGTGTTGTTATCAGTATAATCTATTTTAAAATAATAAACTTTTGTTTGATTCTTAGTCTCTTAAGCGCTTCTTTTAATGTCTCTTTATGAAGAGTTGTTGCTTCGTTAACATAAATAACAGCAAAATTCGCTCCTCTAAATCTTTCAAAGTCTCTTATTTTATCTTCACCATATAAATTAACCCTTAAAGAATCGATTTCAAAATATGACGTATTTGAGTATTTGGGAATAAAAGGTATTTTAAGCATATTAGCAAGATTTTCAAACTGTTCTCTAACATTAATTTCTAATGATTTCTGTGAGTTACCTAATATAAAATTATTGGTACCTTTCCTATAAAGATGCCTATTTTTAAGTAAAGTTTTTAAGAATAAATAACAAGCCAAAAATGTTTTACCACTTGCAATTCCACCTGATAAAACAACTTTATTTTGATTATTCTTTTAAATTTTAATTTAACTTATGATTCAAAATCAGTTGCTTTTTAATTTAAACACAGCTTAATAATACCATTCCATCTTTTTAATTTCCTTGGCACGTTTAACTTAATCAAGTTCAAATATCTTATTATTAAGTTCTTCATCATCTTAATTATTAATTCCTCTATACTCCCATCTCTTTACTAATCTGAACATCACTAAGCTTCCCTTCATTAAAATAAACAATATAATCATCAATTGATTTATTTATAATTTAACAAAAATTAATTCAGTTTAACATAAATTCTATAACAAAATAATAATTTTACAAAACATATAATAAAAACTACAGGCATATTTTTAAAATAAAAAAACAATATATATTTAGTTAATAAGGAGAACATTATATGAATAAAAATAAAAGTATGTTAATACTTTATATCACATTATTTTTGTATGGTTGTGATACGGATAAATTTGGCAATAAATTGCAAACTCAATCTTTAACAACACTTACAACTAAACAAAAACTTACTACACAAAGACCTAATGTTACAATGCAAAAATCCAAAATCTATTCATCACAAAAACCTATTTTAAGTGCTGAAGAAGAAGATAAATTTAAATTACTAAAATATGCACTTGATATGGATTTAAAAGCTTACCAACAGCATTATACAAATCCAAAAGCCAAAAAAGTCGCAAACATATATAGCAACATTATTCAGTGGATCTCAAATGACTTACATATACAAGAACAAAAAGATCTAATTAATTCTTTCAATCATATATATACATTTATAAAGAATAAACTAGATAATAATCCTAATATGGATATAATACAATATATAAAGGGTGCTTATTATAATTTTCAAGATGATGAATATAAAAAGGCACACACATACGACAGTAAACTGTATGGTAATCTACATGGTGAAAAACATAATAGTATAACTATGTTTTTCTATTTGATTAAACTCAACGCAATTGAGAGACAAACTAATCTACAAGATAACGAAGAATTTTACAAAAATGCAATTCAAAAAATAAAAAACGAACTTCAAGATAAAACTAGTGATAGCTATAAACATTCATTGGCACTATGGAAAGACTAAAAATTATCAACAAAATATATTACTAAATCAAGTAAAATCAAAATTTAGCAACTACTAAATCGTAGTTGCTAATCAAATAATAATCAAAGTAATTCATACAACATAACAATAAAAGAATTAAGAACAGAAACAAAAGAGACTTAGAACAACAAGTAGAAGTACAAAAAACACATGAAGAAGTGCTAAAATAAACGTTAGATAACAATCAAAAAAAAGGCCTAAATCTTTTAAAAATAAGCTTTAGATAGTGAATCAAAAGTTGCAAAGTGCACAGAAGATAATGCATCTAATCAAAAAAATACCTAGTAGAAAGTGCTTTAAAAGAAGGCTTAGATAAATTTAAAGACCAAGTATTTAGCAATTGTAAAATTGAAATAAACACACTTTTGACAATGAAGATCAAAAAGAAATAAACAAAGTTTAAAAAACAAGATTTAAGAAAGAAAGTATCGAGATACTTTGATAAAAGTAAAAGGGTAAATAAAAGGATTAAATAAAAGGAAAAAGTAAACAAAATGTTAACTTGAAGTTAACAGAGAAAGATAAGTTAAAAAAAAGAAGAGAGATATCTCTCATTGCAAATAGATGAGTCGTTAAAATGATATATAGAAAGAATAGACAAAGAATTTTAAAGTATTTGCTAAATATATCACAAAATTTAGTAGAATATTTTGTGGTAAATATCTAAATATTAACCTTTCCAATTAAAATACATACCTTAAACATTAAATTTTGCATACAATGGAGAGACATATAATTTGACATAAATTTAAAGTATTTGATAACATATTTATACATAATTTTACTTATTTTTATAGCATTTAATTAACATATAAATTACATGAGAGAATATGAAATATTAAAAGCAAAAATCAAAGAACTAAAGAAACAAAATTCAATATTATTTAAAGAAACAAGGCAAATAGATCCAATTTCAGGATGGTTTGTCCATATACTCTCAATTACTGATTATAGAGGAGTAAAGATTTAAAATACACGGCTTGATGACATAGTAAGAGAAGACAATAATAATAATGGTGATGTGTTTTATAGTTTACGTGTAAATGTAGCAAAGAAGCGAAGTAATATTTGTATTAGAGAAATAGTAATAAGTAAATCTGAATTTGAAGCTATAGAAGAAATCCATAAACTTCATTTTAAAAATAAAGGATAAGATTCAAGACGTACTTACCTATTTCAAAAAAGTAAACATCGATTTAAAGATAATAGAATAAATATAAGTGAGATTTCAAAATAATTTAAAAAATTACTAACAAAATCAGGATTTAAACATCGTAAATCACTACATATATGCCGCAATATATTTATTGCAACACTTAAAAGTAAAGGATACAATTCATTTGAAATTAAAGAATTAATGAAATATGCATCAACAGCTGAAATAGATAATGTTTATGGCTTATCTTCAGCAAGTAAATTAAAAGCATATCATGATATTAAAGATGGTTTTAAATAATATTGTATATTTCATGTATTACTATAATATAAATAAACAAAAAGAATAGTAACTTCTTTTTGTTTATTTATTTGCAATTCTAAAATCATGTAAGATTGTAAAAGTATATGTCATAATAATACAATCAAACTTAACAAAAATCAAGATTTAATATAATGAATAAGCATAAAAAAAGGCATATAGCCTTTTAAATGAATACATATATGGAGTAAGTTATATTTTTCTAAATATACGCTTAGATTTAAGATGATATTCTTGTCCTCTATCTTTAAGAAAAAGAGGATCATATAAAACTTCTGTATTATTTGTTGCCATAAAATGGGACCCAATATTATTCCTGATCCTAACTTCACTTATCTCAAATTCATCTTTTAAACATTTATAATCTTTATCCTCAACACGAACATCTCGTTTAATGTCAAAGAAACTTAAGATTCTACATGGATTTAAAATATAACAATTAATCCTCATATAACCTAATCTAACAAATTGATAATAATTATTATTAATATCATTAAAGTCAAATTTGTTCTTTATAAGTGATGCTATGTAATAATGCAAAGACAAAAAGGAACAACCCCAACGTCTAATCTCTAATAAAAATCTATTGTCATTTTGTTGTAATTTCATATATCATTTAATCCCCTATTAATTTTAAACTTCTAAAAAGGAATATCTTCATTGAATTCACAAGCAGGAGTAGGAACAGGATTAGGAATATTCATATGCTACACCTCCCCCATTAAATTGCATATGAGATAGGAGATATAGGATTAGATATAAAGAACTTATGACGAGAACTAATATCATTAATATCATAATGATCCGTAATTAATTTAAACCTATCTTTAATAGCACGTTTACCTGAATTTAACGCAAATACATTCTTTTCTAATCTATAAACAATATTATCTGTTAATTCAAACCCCATAGATAATTTACCAAATATATCTTTAAGAACATCCTTATCTTGTTTAGCAAGTGCATATAATTCTTTAGCATTCTCTTTCTCTTTCTTCTCTATTTCTGTTTGCTTAGATTGAATATCAACTAAATGTTTCTCTAAAAGTTCTCGCTCTTCAGAACCAATATTTAAATTAACAATATTGATAAAATTTATAAATTCATCTTTATAATTTAATTCTGCCAGGCTTGAATAATATTTACTATCTTGTAAGAATAGCTTTGTATAATTAGTTAAATCTTCTATGTCAATATTTGCAAGATCAATAGACTTGTCTCTTTTTATGATATTACACATACGTTCAACTTCCATATCCAATGCCGTAATATAAATCATCACTAAATCATCACTTTCCCTATAAAGCCATTATTTCTCTCTATAACACAATTAATAGGCTCATCACCAATTAAAAGGTTGCATTTTGATAAGCCAGTACATGCAAGTTGCACTTGTGCTTGAACATAATATTTAAAGAAATATTTACTATATAAAAAATTACCAGTTTGATTATATTCTGTAATAGCTGATGTTAAATAACTACTATCACTACATTTAATCTCTTCTAATAGTTCTGCTTCACCTTGATTATTTATAAACCAACCATCTATTGTTGCACCAACAAGATTATCTCCTCTACCTACTCATTTGAAATAATTATATTTGTCTATTCCATTAGCATATTTATTTTTATATAAAACTTGTATATTATCAGAATAAATACGTAAAAACTCATCAAATCCTAAATTTTCTAATGCTTTATCTTTCTTAATATGCAAATTATCTTTATATGGAACTTCTTTCCCAAAAAATTTAAGCATTCTACTTACAATTAATTCAGAAACAGCTTCAGCACAAAGAAATATACTCCCAACTTAACTAGCACCAAATCTTTTTAATCCTTCACGTTGAATAGAAAAATCTACTTTACTATTAAGTTCGAAATATTCACTCTTTTTGATGCCAGGTAATTTACGGCCTATTTTGCTAATTTTACTTACATTAGTTTGTTTATTATTATCAGACTCTGGTGCTGGAACAAAAGATTCTAAACTTTTAATAACTTGTAATAACTTGTTGGGTGCATAAATTTTGATAATTCACTTTTCATAAAAAACCCCTATACTATAAACTTAAACTTATAAAAGTCAAATATATCAAAAACTATTTTGGTCAACTTTTTGATATAATATTTTTATTATTTTACAAAAAATATATTTATTAAAAAAAGCTTTACTTTTTCATGGGAATTACGTTATCATGAACTTATATGTTCATATTACAGGAGAAAATAAATGATAAGCAAAAAAAAGCCCATCAACAAATACCAACATAAGTTAATTGTTTTAATATCAACATTAAATTATGTAAATTCTAATTTTAAAAAATATAATCAAAATAAAATACTCTACTACTTTAATAATAACTTAAAGAACAATGGTCAAAAGAAAACTACACTCAAAACACTACAAAGCTATTTATACAAACTAGAAAAAGAATTTCAAGTAACTAGTAACTACTACAGACATTTAGGGGAGAATTGCGGTACTGAAATTCACTATAAACTTAGATTTTCTAAAAAAGTATGTCACTATAAAGTCAATAAACATTTTAGAGACAAAAAAGAAGAAAGATTTCAACAACGTGCTAATTCATATCATCAACAAACATGCACTAATAATGGGAGTGTAGAAAAATGGGAATGTAATAATAATAATAATAATAAGGATAAAAAGAAGAAAGAAAGGGAAAAGGCACAGCTAGAGAGGTATATAAACAAGTGTAAATTCAAAGATGATAGATATCTCTCTATCTTGAATTTAGAAACAACAAAAGAAGACAAAATAAAAAAGCTAATAGAACTTAAGAAAGAAGAGAATAGAAGAAAGAAAGAACAAAATAAAAGTAGTAAATCAATAGAAAAACAAAATGAATTAGAAAAGACACTAAGACAGACAAAGAAAGAATTAAAGCAAGAAGGATACGATGAGAAGCAATTAGAAACAGAAATACAAAAAGCGTATGAAAATTATAAGGACAAGCCGCACTTTATTGTAGAGAGTAGTAAATACGATGATTTAGGACAGATAGTAAAAAGGATTAAAAAAACAGTTGAATGCAAGAAGAAAATCCCAAAAGAAGATCATCAGCAGATTAGAAATAATATATTTAGTATATTGATAGATCAGTTGAAGAATAAAGTAGAGGTTAAAGTTTTAGCTCCAATGCTAAAAAATTATTTAGACAAACAGGTTGATTTGAAGTACAGCCAAGTATTTAACAATCACTATTATTACGAAATTTTAGAGATGGTAGGAGGAAAAGAGAATTTAAGGATAGAAGAATATGAAAAAATTGTTGACTAAGGACTTGTTATGGATAATGTATTGGAACAATTTGAAGATAGAGAAGTGGATATTAAACGAAAAGCAAAGAAACGACTATTTGTTCAAATAGAAAGTATAAGAGATAGGAAAATATATCATACAAAAGTAATGATGGATTTATATTTATTTGGAATTGATAAAAGACAGAAGCATAAATTTTTTATTGCGTTTAGGGGATTATTTAATCAAGAAAGAATAGAGCTTTTTAGTTTATTTGCTTTAAGGGATGATGATGAATTTTTAGGAATATTTTATGGATATAGGAAGCCAATACAAAACCTTGTAACTAGATATGAAGAAAATGGTGTTATGAAAGCATATACGTTTTCAAGAGTATGTTATATAGAGTTTAAATTTAAAAAAGGAAGTGTTTATTGTTATATTAAAGGTATTTCTTGTTTACTTAAAAAAGAAAAGTCAAACACAAAATATTATAAGTCTTTAACTTATAGAATCACAGATTTAGAGAAACAGGTATATGAATTTTACAATAAAAACTTGCCAAGTGGGGGTCTTATAAACAAATGGATAAAAAAAAACCAAAGGTAATCACCATAGCATCAATCAAAGGTGGTGTTGGGAAAAGTGTTATGGCAATTGTATTTAGTTATATATTGGAAGATATGAATAAGAAAGTTCTGTTAATTGATTTAGATCCTCAAAATAGTATTACTAGTTATTTTATTAAGTATATAAATAATATAGAAGAATTCAATGTATATTCTTTATTAAAAGAGGAATATGATTACAACTTTGATAAATATTTAAGCGTTATAAGTCATAATATGTATCTTATTGCATCTCATCCAATGTTAGGAAATTTTGAACAAGAATCAATTGAATATAAAGAACTATTGTTGGAGTTTTGTTTAAGGGAAAACTTAGCAAATTATGATTTCGATTATGTCATAATTGATACTGCTCCTAATTCAAAAGTACTGTTATATAATGCTCTTAATATAACAGATATTCTTGTAGTTCCTATTGAAACTGAAAGGTGGTCAGTTGAAACATTTCCACAGATTTTAAAATCGGTAAAAAAAACAGAAATTATTAAAAATAGAAAAATAGAAATATCAATTATAAAAAATAAATTTATTAAGAATAGAAATACTCTTAGAGATATTGAAGTTCTTTTAAATGAAAATTATAGGGATTTAGTTAAAGGAAAAGTTCACTTTTCTAATGGAGTAAGGGTGTTTATTAATGAATTGCTTGTGCCAGATAAGAGTGAAAAATATTATAAAGAGATAAAAGATGCTTTGAATAACATAATAACGTACAAATAAGTACACCGGGTGTATTTATTTGTACGTTATTACAAAGGAGTATTTATGGTAAAAAAAGAAATCATTTTAAATAACCGGGATCAAAATATAAGTAATAAGGAAAGTAAAGTAAAATATGAATTTTATAAAAATCAATTGAGAGCAATATTATTAAATGAGGTTGAAGATAGAATTAAGATAATGAAGATTTTATATGAAATCAAAGAAGGTTTTTTGTATAAACTTGATGGATATAAAAATTTTAACAAATTTTTGGAAGATTTTGTGATAGCAAGAACCCAGGCTTTTAAATATTTAAAAATTTATAAAGAAATATTAAAAGGGACGTTGGATGTAGAAGAGCTTAAAAGAGACGGAATAAAAGGAGTTTTGAGAAAAATTAAAGCATCTCAAAACTCAAAAGAAAATTCAATCAAACCATTAAGATTTCAACTTAAGAGTCAAGAGAGTTATTCTTTTTATAAGCAAAATGCTAAATTTACTAGTTTTTTGATGGATGAGTTATTTAAGTATAAGAAAGATTTATTAGAAGAATTTATGAAAAAGTTTAAAGATTTAAAAGGTATTTAAAATAAATTAGGTGTTAAAAGAAGATATATTTGTTGAACTATTTAAAATAGTGGTTGATTTTACTTTAAATTTATTGTATTCTGATTATTGCTAGTAGTGCTATTATTTTAGAACTACCTGTACTATGATCATTTCATGTAGCTTTTAGAGCTTAATTAAATGTTCTTTGAGTTAGGATATTTAATTAGGCTCTAAATGTTTAATTTTGTGAAGTTTTATAAATTAATTTTTTTCTAAATATATTTTTGTAATCTTAATAAATATTTATATAAATTAATAATACAGGAGATTTGTTATGAAAAATAATAATTCTATAAAAACAAATACACAGGAAACAACAAAAATACAACAATGAATCAAAATAGAATAGACTTTTAAAAAAATCTTTATACTCTTCAAATACATTTGAATGGAGTAAACAAAAATCTTAATGGATATGGATACAAGTATCGGGATTTCAATGAAATAGTAAGGGAAGTTAAGAATGTTATTAAGGAACATAATTTAGATCTTGGATTTGTACAATATCCAACTACAAAGAGTATTGATGGTAATTTAGTAGATGTTGTTACAACACTATTTTATAGTCCTTTAAGTAGATATGAATATTCATTTGATACATCAACACATATAAAAGAATTGAAGTCTCTTGGGATTAAAAGTCAAAATACATGGCCGCAGCTTGTGGGGTCTGCAATAACTTATTTCAAACGTTATGCCTTAGTTGCATATTTGTCAATAGAAAGTGAAGTTGATACTGATGCTAGTAATTTAGATCTTAAACAAAAGAATAATAAAGAACAAATTGAAAATAATACTTGTAATAGTTAAGATAGCAGTACAGAGACAAACCATCTATAGATGTAACAAAAGCAAGATCAATAGAAAGTAGAGTACAAAATAAATAAGTTGCTAGTACTGGGCATTCTAAATCCAAAGTTAAACATAATGTTAATATGAATAAATTTAATTATTATCAAAACTTACTAATAGCATCAAGAAATATGTATAACTTTTTAAGTGATAAACCATTTAGTAGTTTATCAGAAATAAATCTTTAGCAATAGGTTTAGTGATGGTGATATAATCTTGAAATAATTTGATGTTAAACTTTAAATTCTCAACAGTATGTTCGTCTTTAAGTTCTGCTGGATTGAAATAAGTAAACTTAGGATAATTGGGGTCTTTAACTTTTTTTTTGTACTTATTAAGAACACTTGCAAATACATAATATAATCAGCCAACTTAGCTTCATCAGTACTAAGCTCTTTAAGATATTCTGTTTTTGTAAGTATTGGTTCCTCTATTAGTGAAGCGATAGTAGTACAAAAAATTATTAAGAAAAGAGAAATTAATCTTGATAATAAAATTATTTTTTGAATTTTTATATTAAGCTTCCTTTAATATCTTTATATAAGAATTCATAATCTTATTTCTTTTATTTCTAAGTTGAGATATATATTTTGCATTCTCATCTTGATTATAATAATCATCAGAGTTTTTTATTATTTCAATATTGATTCTTATAATCTCTTCAAGTTCAGATAATAGTTTAATAGCTTCGTTCTGTTCCATTCTATTTATACTTGCTTCATATAAAGAAAAGATGTAATTAACTACTTTTAAAAAGATATTTGTATAAGTAGATGTATTTTTATCATTATTATTTTTTTGTAGAATTTTTGTAAATTTATTTAGTATATCAATACCTATTTTTGCCGTACTTGAATTCAGTTATACTCTTTTTTATATGCTGTAATTTCTGATGGTAGTTTCATATTATCTGAATTACTATTTACCTTTTCTATAAATTTTTATTTTAATTTGGATAGGTTCAATAGTCGATTTCATTTGTGGATTTAAATTATTCTCTAAAATCTCTATGTTTTTAGTATAAATATGCTTATATTCCAAATAGAATTGGTGTGATAATGAGAATGTGTGATTGTCAGTTATGTCAATTAGAGATTAAATGTAGTGATAGTAATTATTTCTTTAAATATTATGTTCAAGCACAAGTGCAACTTGCATGTACTGATTTATCAAAATGCAACCTATTCTTTTTAATTGGTGATGAGCCTATTAATTGTATTATAGAAAGGAATAATGGCGTTATAGGGATAGTGATGATTTATATTGCGGCATTGGATATGGAAATTGAACGTATGTGTAATATCATAAAAAGAGACAAGTCTATTGATCTTGCAAATATTGACATAGAAGATTTAACTAATCATATAAAGCTATTCTTACAAGATAGTAAATATTATTCAAGCCTGGCAGAATTAAATTATAAAGATGAGTTTATAATTTTTATCAATATTTTTAAATTCAATATTGGTGCCGAAGAGCGAGCTCTTTTAAAGAAACATTTAGTTGATATTCAATCTAAGAAAACAGGAATAGATAAGAAAGAGAAAGAGCATGCTAAAGAATTATATGCACTTACTAAACAAGATAAGGATGTTCTTAAAGATATATTTGGTAAATTATCTATGGGGGGTTTGAATTAACAGATAATATTGTTTATAGATTAGGAAAGAATGTATTTGAGTTAAATTCAGGTAAACGTGCTATTAAAGATAGATTTAAATTAATTAAGGATCATTATGATTATTATAATATTAATGATATTAGTTTTCGTCGTAAGTTCTCTATATCTAATTCTGTATCTTCTATTTCATATGCAATTTAATGGGAGGTTGAGCAGATGATTATACATATAATAATCTTTATTTTAATAATTTTATATCGTATTTTAAAATTCATATATAAGTGTTTAAGAGATATTATTAAAAAATATGTTTGTGACTATCATGCAATAAAAGAATACAATGAATATTTAGGTAATCTGTCTTGTGATCTCCAAAGAATGGAAATCAGACGTAGGCTTCATGATGATGGGGGTTTTGATGTCTGATATTAATAACATCACATTATCATGACACTTAGTTAAAGATTCACTTTTATCTTATATTAGTATAAATTTAGCTATACTAAATTTTTCTATAGCTAATAGTATTAAAGTCAAAAGAGAAGGTGAGTGGAGAGATAATACACAATTTTTTAATTGTGTATTATTTGGTAAGCGAGCAGAAACTCTTATTCATTTTCTTAGTCAAGGTAAGCAAGTTGTTGTTAATGGATCTATGAAACATGAGTATTATAAGGATAAACATAGTGGAGTTAATAAAAAAAAGCATTATTTTTGTAGAGCAACTGAGATTATTTGGTGCGGACAGTAAGCATCATAATCCTAAAGTTGATATTCCTATTCCTGTTTCTGATCCTGTTTGTGAATTTAATGTAGATATTCCTTTTTAGAAGTTTATAAATGAAGTTTAAATTAATAGGAGGTTAAATGATATATGAAATTACAACAAAATGACAATAGATTTTTATTAGAGATTAGACGTTGGGGTTGTTCCTTTTTATCTTTGCATTATTACATAGCATCACTTACAAAGAATAAATTTGACTTTAATGG
Source organism: Borrelia duttonii Ly (assembly GCF_000019685.1). Taxonomy (NCBI): domain Bacteria; kingdom Pseudomonadati; phylum Spirochaetota; class Spirochaetia; order Spirochaetales; family Borreliaceae; genus Borrelia; species Borrelia duttonii. Next base: position 12,261 of record NC_011254.1, on the reverse strand, counting down.
TATTAATAATAATTATTATCAATTTGATAGTTTAGGTTATATGAGAATTAATTGTTATATTTTAAATCCATGTATAATCTTAAGTTTCTTTGGTATTAAACGAGATGTTAGTGTTGAGGATAAAGATTATAAGTGTTTAAAAGATGAATTTGAGATAAGTGAAGTTAGGATCAGGAATAATATTGGGTCCCATTTTATGGCAACAAATAATACAGAAGTTTTATATGATCCTCTTTTTCTTAAGGATAGAGGACAAGAATATCATTTTAAATCTAAGCGTATATTTAGAAAAATATGAATTCCCATTATTGCATATTATTATTTTCATATATGTATTCATTGTTAAAAGGCTATATGCCTTTTTTATGCTTATTTATTATGTTAAATCTTGATTTTTGTTAAATTTGATTGTATTATTATGACATATACTTTTACAATCTTACATGATTTTAGAATTGGCAATAAATAAACAAAAAGAAGTTACTATTCTTTTTGTTTATTTTATTATAGTAATATATTGATTTAATGTTATGCTTGTATTGATTATATAACAATATATGAAATATACAATATTATTTAAAGCCATCTTTAATATCATGATATGCTTTTAATTTACTTGTTTTTGAAAGGCCATAAACATTATCTATTTCAGCGTTGTTGATGCATATTTCATTAATTCTTTAATTTTAAATGAATTGTATCCTTTACTCTATCTTATTTTTTTAACTTATCCTTCTGTGTTAACTTCAAGTTAACAATTTGTTTATTTCTTCCTTTTATTTTGCCTTTTACTTTTATCAAAGTATCTCTATACTTTCTTTCTTAAATCTGTATTTAAATTTTATTTTTTATTTTCGTTTATAGATTTACAGTCTTATTGATTGCAAGTGCTTGTTACATTTTGTGCAAAATCTTTTAACGTATTGTCGTTAATAGTATTTTTAAAAATTCATTAAAAGTAGATTCATTATTTAAAGCTTCTTTGAAAAATTCTAATGCTTTTTTTTGATCGTCACTTAATTTTTCTTTTAAAAGCGTTTCTTGATTTTTTTGTTTTTCTTTTAACTGTTCTTCAGTTAAATCCTTTTTATGTTTGTCTTCTTCATTTTTTGTATTGGAACTAGATTGTTTGCAATTGTTTAAAAATAAAATAATTATTAAAAATAATATATTGAGTTTATTCATCAATATCTCCTTTTTTGATTTAATGAATGTTTATTTATAGTCAACAATATAAATCATTATTTGCATATTATAATAAAATATAGCGTTTATATTAATTATTCGATAATAAGTATGTTTAATGAAAATATATAGCGATTGTTATGTTGTATAAATTACTTTGATTATTATTTGATTAGCAACTACTAAATCGTAGTTGTTAAATGTTTATTTATTTTTGATTAACAGTTTATTTTGTTACTAATTTTTAATATTTCCATAGTTCAAATAGATATTGATAGTCATGTTTATTTTGAAGTACGTGTTTCATTTTTTTGAAAATTTCTTCATTAGTATCGTAGTATTCTTTCGGAATCATGCTTATATGTAAAATATAAAAGAAAAGCATCTCGATACAACTAGCACCCCTAGTACAACTGTTACCATATAAGTCCTCGTTGTATGTATGTTCCTTTTTATATTCATCATTTTGATATTGATAATAAGCACCTTGTATATATTCTTTAGTATTTTGATGCTTATTACTTGCAAGTTTTTTTCGTTTATTTTCTATAAAATTATATGTATAACTAAAGGCATTACTTAATTCTTTTTGTTCTTGCTTGCGTGTATTATCTAAAATCCAAGTTCGAAATTTTGTGTATTTGTTCACTTTATTTTTCGATTCTTGATTCATTTCATAATAGTCTTTGTCGTCTCTCCTATGTTTTTCTATATTTTCGATCTCTAGTAGGATCCTTTCTTTTTCCGTATCAAGTGCGTATATTAATACATCGAATATATTTTTTTCTTTAGAAGTTAAAATAGATTTTAGTGGATTAGTGGGAGTAATGTTTATAGGTGTTTTATCAGATTCATTATTAAGTTTATCTAGATTTTTATCTTCATTGCGACCATATAAAAATAACGTGATAAAAAGAATTAGAATATTTATATTTTTATTCATATGATATTCTCCTTTATTTTCAATAATACATTATATTTTTCTTTGGATATATACTTGTAAGCTTTTTTCGTTGATTTTGTAAAATTATTATTTTGTTATAGAGTTTATGTTAAGCTGAATTGATTTTTGTTAATTTAGAAGGTTGAAGAGATATGAATAAAGTAAAGAAATCATTTGATGATTATATTGTGTATTTTAATGGAGGAAAGCTTAGTGATGCACAAATTAGTAAAGAGATGGGTGTAAATCGTGCTAATGTATGTAAAATGAGGCGTAGATGGGAGTCTAGAGAAAGCAATAATTTAGAAGAACATCCAAAAGTAACAATTAGTGAAGAAACTCTAAATAATGTGTTAATTTGTGCATCAGAGCATAATGCACAATCAGGTAGTATTAGAAGCCAGCTTCATATGTCTAGAAATAGATTGGGATTAGAATTTATTGCTTCATTTAATAGTTATTTAGATTTGGAATTTAAATCATACAATAACGAAATAAAGGTATTAGAGAGCAAAATTGAAAGACTGAGAGAAGGAATTGATAATGAAGACGAGCAAGATCTTAATAATAATCTATGTGAACTTGACGAAGTTAAACGAGCAAAAGAACTTAAAAAAATGGAGTTGTATTATCAAGCTATGCTTAAATTAAAAGCAACTGATTTTGAATCACAAGTTAAATTTAAAATTTAAAGGATTATTTTATGAATATATATGATCTACCTCTTTTTAAGTCTATGCAAAGGGAATATAAGCGTAAATTTGGGATTGATATTGCGTTTTTTATTAAACCAAAACCAGTAGTTGTTGATTTTAAAAGTTTTGAAAATAAGTTGTTGACTAAAAAACAACGTAAAGTGTTACGTGATATTGAAAAGAATAATCAAAACGAAGTTATTTTATCAGGTGGGATTGCAGGTGGTAAAACATTTTTGGCTTGTTATTTATTCTTAAAAACTTTACTTAAAAAATAGGCATTTTTATGGTAAATATATCAATAATTTTATATTAGGCAACTCACAGAAAGCATTAGAAATTAATGTTACAGGTCAATTTGAAAAGCTTACTAATATGCTTAAAATACCTTTTGTTCCCAAATATTCAAATACGTCATATTTTGAAATCAATTCTTTAAGAATTAATTTATATGGTGGTGATAAAGTAAGAGATTTTGAAAGATTTAGAGGATCGAATTCTGCTGTTATTTATGTTAATGAAGCAACAACTCTTCATAAAGAGACATTAAAAGAAGTGCTTAAGAGACTAAGAATGAAACCAGAATTTATTATTTTTGATACTAATCCTGATCATCCAGAGCATTATTTTAAAACAGATTATATTGATAATAACACAGTATATTCTACATATAATTTTACAACATATGATAATGAGACAATTTCAAAGGAATTTATAAAGACCCAAGAAGAAATTTATAAAGATTTGCCAACATATAAAGCCAGTGTACTACTAGGAGAATGGGTCGCAAATAATGATGCGATATTTCGTAATATTAATATTATTGAAGACTATGAATTTAAAAGTCCTATAGCTTATTTAGATCCTGCATATAGTAGTGGTGGAGATAATACTGTTCTTTGTGTTTTAGAGAAGGTGTCGGACAAGTATTATGCGTTTATATTTCAAAATCAAAAACCAGCTGTTGATTCATATGTTACGAATACAATAAAGGTAATAATGGGGAATTTAAATGTTAATACTCTTTATATTGAAGATAGAGATGATATTAAAGGATCTGGGGCTTTGACACGTGAATATGTTAGACTTCGAGATAATATGCAAAATCACTTTAGAATTGCACCAACAAGACCTAAAACAAATAAACATGCAAGGATTGTTTCTTTATTAACACCATTTACTTATAACAAGATGCATTTATTAGATTATAGTAGTCGTTCTGCATTTAGTGATATTTATCCATATAATGGAGATGGTAAAAGTCATGATGATGCTCTTGATGCATTATCAGCTGCATATTTAATTGTGTCTTTAAATTATCGTGATAGAAGTCAACATTTACTAAATTTACTTTCATTTAGCTTATAAATTATTGTATAATAATTACATAAGGAGATTCTTTATGGAGTATATGCAAATGGAACCTGTAATTACTAGACAGATGGTACTAAATGAGCTTGTAAAAGCAGGTATTAATAGAGAGATTGCTGATGATTTGTCTTATAGATACTATAAAAATGAGCTTACTACTAAAGATCTTCAATATTTATAAAGTAATTTTAACTTTAAACTTGAAATATTAGAGCGTGGTTTAAAGGCTGATATTAAAGAGTTTAATAACAAAATTGATACTGTTGAAAATAATTTAAATAACAAAATAGATACTAAATTTACAGAACTTGATAACAAAATCGACAAAGTAAGGGAAGAATTAAAGTCAGATATTAAAGAACTTGATAATAAGATAGATATTGTTAGGAAAGATATGGAATTGAGCAAAATGGAACTTGATACTAAGATAGATAAATTCGCATCAGATGTTAAAGGAACATTTAAATTGCATGCTTGGATGTTTGGGACTATTATTACCATTAATGTAGGAATATTTCTAGCATTAATATCTATGCTATATGCATTGTTTATAAAGTAAATTTAAATAAGTAAATATTTCTTCTATATAAAGAATAGGTTTAATTTATTTTTGCTATTTTTAGCAAAAATAAAAAATTGATCTATAATTATTTATTGTATATTGAATAAGGTTGTAAAGGTTTGAGGTAAAATGAGACTCAATTTTAAAAATCAATTCTTATGAATTATACCGACATTCAATATTTTTCAGGAATTATATAAATAATGTTGCAGAAAACGTTCTGCACAATGGGATCAACTTAGAAATTGTTTATAGTACTGCTTTAAGTGGTATTGAAGATACATTAGATAATATAAAAGTAGAACTTAAAGAAGCACTATTGAATTGTATTATATATTGATGAGATATGATAGTGGAGTAGGTGAAAGGGAACAATTTGTGGGTTCGATAGTAAATTAGCAAATTAGGAAAAGGATTTTTAGATGTTTTTGTAAGTTTTGGGGATATGATTACAGGGACATTGATAATAAAGGCGGAGACTAAAAAAAGTGAAATTGTTGCATATTTTAGTAAAATAGCGATTAGGAATACAGTATATGAAGGATTAAAAGAGATAAATAAGTTATTAGGAGAGATTAAACAGGAAGAAGGGTTTGCTGACAGAATTAATGAATAAAAGAATAAGATAATTAGTATAACTAAAATATAATTAGATTTTTTAAATGAAACTTAGTTAATGAGAGCAAGAGAGCTCTCTTTTTTTATTTGCGGTATTTCATATGTTATATGAATAGTATTCGTATGAATCATCATTTATTGACTTTTTTGTGTGCTTTCTTGAGAAATAAGCTAGAAAAAAATAAAAAATAAGGAGGCTAGAAGAATGAATATAGAGAAAAAAGGAGAGGGGAAAGTAAGAGTAATATTATTGATGATGATGATGGTGATGATGGGATGTAATAGTGGAGGAGTAAAAGGTGGAGAGGTAAACTTGGAAGCTAAGAATAGTTTTTTAGAGTCATTAATAAAGATAGGAGAAGGATTTCAGGAGATTTTTGACGTTTTTGGGAGTGCTGTTGGAGATGCATTAGGATTTAGTGTAGTTAAAGCGGGGGATAAGAGAAGTAAGGTGGGAGAACATTTTGAGAAGATAGGAAAAGGATTACAAGTAATTAAGGATAAATTAAATGGGTTGGCAAAAGACATAGCTTCTGCTCCATATGTTGATAGTAAGGGAGTTGAGTCTATTATTAACAGTGCTAGTGAAGTGATTGTAAAGTTAATTGCTTCTGTAACTAAGCTTGCTGGTGTAACTAAGGAAGATACTATTATAGACAATGCTGGTACTGCTGGTAATGCTGCTGCAGTAGCTGCAGAGGAAGCTAGTGTTAAAGCTATTATTGAAGAAGTCAAAGCTATTATTGAGATTGCTATGAATTCTGGAGTAAAAATTGAAAAAGGAAATGCTGGGAATAGTGTCGCAAATGGTAATGGACCTAAGGCAGTGGTTCATAATGCTCAAGCTAGTGCTGGTGACGCTACTAAATTAGTTGATGAAGTGGCTAAGGCTGATCCATGGGCAATGATTGATAAGATTAAAAGTGCTAAGACTAAAAATAATGTTGCGCCTGCTGCTAATGATGATGCTGGACAATTAGCTACTGCTACTGGTGCTAATGACAACGGATCCGCATCTACCAATGCGGATTTAGCGGCTTCGGTTGCTCTAAAAGCTATGACAAAAGGGGGTAAATTTACTCAACCTGCTGCTAATGAAGATGGTGCAATTAAGGCGGCAGCCGCAAGTGCAGTTAATAAGGTATTAGGGATATTGGATGTAATAATTAATAAAGCAGTAAATCTTGAGTTTAATAAAGTTAAAGAAGCGGTTAAGGGGATAAAATATGCTGAAACTGTTGGGACTGAAATTGTTAAATCTAGTACTATTCAGTCTATTGTTACTAAATAAATCAATAAATTAAATAATAAATAATAAGGTTATTTAAGTCAGAAAGACATGTTTCTACTTAGTCAGGAGAGATGTCTTTCTTTTTTGTATTCTTTGCAAATGTTTATAGTATTGTAACTAGGGGTAGATAGTTATTATGTTAGGTTTACTTTATGGGATGAATGTGATAATTAGATAATATACCAATAGAATTAAGCTTTTGTTATTGTTATTTGGTGGGTTATATGTGTTATTTATTTGTTTTTTTTGTGTGTTCATTGAGATATGAACGAATGAAGAAATAAAAATTTTATGTTAAGACAGCGAGTGAGGCTATTGGAGTAGAGGGTAGTGAACTAATAGGTAATGTTGCTGCTCTGGTGGTGCTAATGATTCTGCAGGTGTATCTGGTAGTGAGATTGATAGTCTAGTAAAGGGAATTAAGGGGATTGTTGATGTAGTACTTAAGGGTATAGGGAAGGCTGATGCTTGGGATGATAAGAAGGCTGAAGATGGTTCTACCTCAAGAGCAGTTGGTTCTGGTGCAGGAAAAATGATAACGCAGGTGTAATGCTAATGATGGAAAGAAAGTAGCATCTGATGCATCAAAAGCAGTTGGAGCAGTAACTGGGGCTGATATTCTGCAAGCTATAGTGAAAAATGGTTCTAATTCAGCTACTGCTGCTGCTAAGGCTAATGCAAAAGATGGAACAATAGCAGGAGCTATAGCGTTGAGAGCAATGGCAAAAAGGGTGGTAAATTTGCTAATACTATTGCTGCTGCTACTGCTGACGTTGTTATTGTAGTTACAGGAGTAGCATTGAGTGCGGTAACTAAGGCATTAGATACGTTAACAGTAGGAATAAGAAAGACAATTGATTTGGGATTAAAGGAAGTAAAAGAAACAATGAAAATTAATTCTGATGCCAATCCAACTATTTCTGTAAATAGCTCTTCAGAATTTAATAAATAATTAATTAGTAATAAAAGATCTGTAAATATATTAAGATAAATTAGTATATATTGAGTGTAGTTGAAAATAATTAGGTAGAGATATTGTAAAGGGAGCCAATAAAGCTCTCTTTTTTTATTTGCAGTATTATATGTGTTATATAGATCATATTTTTTAAATCCTTAAAAATTAAGTTGAATAAAAAAAATGATGGTGGTGGTGATGGTGATGGTATGTAATAGTGGGGGAGTAGCTGAAGGAGAGGAAGGAAAGAATAAATTTTTGCAGTCATTAGTTAATGTGAGTAATGAATTTTTGAATGTTTTCACTTCATTTGGGGAAATGGTAGGGAGTGTATTGGGGTTGAATGTTAATTCAAAGAAGTCAGATGTGAGGAATTACTTTAAGAAGGTTCAAGAGACTGTGCAAGGGATAAAGTATGGACTTAATAAAATTGTTGCTGATATGAAGGAAGAAAAGAATCCGAATGTTGAGGCCACTGAGAGTGCAGTTAAAACATTGGTTGAAAATACACTTGATAAGATAATAGAAGGAGCAAAGACAGCTAGTGAGGCGATAGGAGATGCTAGTGGATTAATAGGAAATGTGGCTGATCAGAATGGAACAGGTGTTGCAGGTACTGATGTTGATAAATTAGTAGAAGGAATTAAGGGAATTGTGAAAGTGGTACTTGAAGGTGTAGGGAAGGCTGATGCTGGGGATTCTAATAAGGCTAGTGATGGTACTGCGAGAACTGCTAATGCTGGAGATGGAGAAGCAGGTAAATTGTTTATTACTGGTAATGGTGCTGCTGGTGATGATGCTAATTCAAAGAAAGTTGCAACAGATGCAGCAAAAGCAGTAGGAGGAGTAAGAGGATCAGATATATTGCAGGCTATAGTTAAAGAAGGTGGTGATGCTTCTAAATTAGCTACTGCTCAGAATCCTGGTTCTGCTCCTAAAGATGCGGTAATAGCAGGTGGAATAGCATTGCGAGCGATGGCAAAAGGTGGTAAATTTGCTAATGGTGCTGCTAATTCAGATGTTTCAGCTGCAGTTAAAGGAGCAGCAGTAAGTGCGGTAACTAAGGCATTAGATATATTGACAATAGGGATAAGAAGAGCAATAGACTTGGGACTTAAGAGTGTCAAAGAAGCAATGAAAACTAATACTGGTGCTACTGCTATAGCATCTGGTAAGAGTGGTTCTAGTAGTCAAAATCAATAATCAGAATACATAACTAAATAATAAAATAAGAGAAAAATTATAAATTAAAGATACTAGGAATTAAGTTCTTGGTATCTTTAATTTTGTAGTGTACTAAACATGGATTTGTTACTGTGTGATTAATTCTATCATTTATGCTTTCATTAAAATGTTCTAGTGAATTGTTATTCATTCGTTGTTGTATACATTTATTTTTTGTTTGTTTGCTTCCTTGTTAGACAAGCATATAAAAACAAAAGGAGGCGAAGAAAATGAATGTAGAAGGAATGAAAGGAATAAAAGGGAAGGAAGAATTGGGAAAGAAAGAGGAGAGTAGGAAGGGAAGGATGGAAAGAAGAGTAGTAAAAGGAATAATAATGGGGATGCTTGTGGTAGTGATGGGATGTAATAGTGGGGGTAGAGATCCGGAGAAAGTGTTTTTGAGTGAGATGGTAAATTTAGGGAAAGGATTTTTAGATTGTGTTTGTGAGTTTTGGCGATATGATTACAGGGACATTGGGGATAAAAGCGGATACAAAGAAAAGTGAAATAGAGGCTTATTTTAGTAAGATTGGGAATACGATGAAAACAGTAAAAGTGAAATTAGGGGAGATTTTGGAAAAGAATGGGCATTATCCGAAGGTGAAAGAGAAGGTAGAGGGATTTATTGGAAAGATAAGTAAGATCGAAGAAGGAGCTAAGAAGGCTGCTTTGGGAGTTAGTGCTGGAGGTAGTGAAGTAATAGGAAGTGCTGTCAAAAATCAGAATGCATCTCCTTCAGAATTACAAAGTGTTAAATCTCTAGTGAAAGGAATTAAAGAGATAGTTGAAATTGTTTTAAAAGGGAGGGGAGATGGGGGAGCTGATTTTACTAAAGATGATAGTAAAAAAGATGTTGGTAAGTTGTTTACTACTACTGATGCTAATAGAGCTGATAATGCGGCAGCCCAAGCAGCAGCAGCGTCAATAGGGGCAGTAAGTGGGTCAGATATATTGCAAGCGATAGCTAAGTCTAAAGAAGATCCTCAAGTTTATAATACTGATGGAATTGAGAAAGCTGTAGATGCAGCAGAGATAGCAGTTGCTAAAGCTGTTGATAATAAAAAAGAGATTAAAGAGGGAGCACAAAAAGATGCAGTAATAGCAGGAGGGATAGCATTGAGGGCAATGGCAAAAGATGGTAAATTTGCGGCTAAGCAGGATGCTAGTGATAAATATGCTAATGCAGTAAATGGTGTAGTAGCAAGTGCAGTAAGTAAGGTATTGAGTACATTGACAATAGCAATCAGGAATAGAGTGGATTTAGGATTAAAAGAGATTAATAAATTATTAGGAGAAATTAAGCAAGGAGAGGGTTCTGAAGCTAAAGTTAGTGAATAGTTTGAATTAGAAATATTTTGAATATATTTGGATTAATTAGGTAAATAATTAGTTAAGAGGGCTTATTTTAGCTCTCTTTTTTTATTTGCAGTATTGTATATAGTTTGATGAATTGTGTTTCATATAAACATCTTTGTTTTTTCTAATCCTTAAAAGATAAGCTAGAAAAAAATAAAAAATAAGGAGGCTAGAAGAATGAATATAGAGAAAAAAGGAGAGGGGAAAGTAAGAGTAGTGATATTAATGATGATGATGGTGATGATGATGGGATGTAATAGTGGAGGTAATGATCCAGAGAAAGTATTTTTGAGTGAGATGGTAAATTTAGGGAAAGGGTTTTTAGATGTTTTTGTAAGTTTTGGCGATATGATTACAGGGACATTGGGGATAAAGGCTGATACAAAGAAAAGTGAGATTGGTGGATATTTTACTAAGATAGCAGAGACAATGAAGGAAGTTAGAGGGAAATTAGGGAAGATTTTAGAAAAGAATGGGCATTATGCAAAGGTAAAAGAGAAGGTTGGTGAATTTATCACAACTATTGATAAGATTGAAGAAGGAGCAAAAACTGCGGCTGGGGGTATTAGTGGTGATGATAAAATTAGTGCTGCATCTGCTGCTGGACAAGACGCTGCTCCTGCTGACAAAGATTCAGTTAATTTTCTTGTTAATGGAATTAAAACTATAGTTGCTGTTGTTTTAAGAGCAAATGAGGGAGATGCTACTGCTACAAAAACAGCGGATACAGAGAAAAAATCAGTTGGGAAATTGTTTAGTGGTACTAATGCTGCTGATGGAACAGATGCACATGCAGCGGCAGCAAGTGCGTCAATAGGAGCAGTAAGTGGAGCTGATATATTGCAAGCTATTGCTAAATCTGCTAATGCTGCTGATAATGAAATTCAGATTGTTAATGCAAAGAATGCTGCTGAAATTGCTGCTGCTAAGAAAGAAAATGCTGGTACTGAATTTAATGTTGATGATGTTAAAAAAGATGCAGTAATAGCTGCAGGAATAGCTTTAAGAGCAATGTCAAAGGGAGGTAAATTTGCTGCTAAGAATGAAGATAAATCTGCACATGCAGTCAATGGTGTAGCAGCAAGTGCTGTAACTAAAGTATTAAATACGCTAATAATATCAATAAGAAATACTGTTGATAGTGGTTTAAAGGAGGTAAATGAAGTACTGGCTACAATTAAACAAGAAGATAAGGCATCAGCAAACGTGGCAGCTAGTGGACAACAATAAATAATTGTAGAAAAAATTAGTAAAGTAAATAAAGTTATTTCAAGGAGACACTTCTCTTATTGTTGTAAAGTATATAGGGAAGATGTTTTCTTGTTAATTTAAGCAATTTAATATATTTCCTTTATATTTGGTATTGTTCAAACTTTTTCTACTAAATAAATCGTAAAACTAAATAATAAAGACAAAACAGAGAAACACTTTTCTATTTTTGTAGTAAGGATGTTTTCTTTTTTGCGTTTTTAATTTGTGATTTTTCTATTGAAGTAGGTTTAGAAAGTATAAATAAAATCTTTGAACTAGATTAATAGAGATAGAAGGAAAAAAAATATGAATGGAATTGAGAAAGCGGGAGATGTAGCAGAGATTTCTATTGCTTCAGCTTGTTAATGATAAAAAGAAATTAAGGATTGGTGCAAGGAGAGATGCAGTAGTAGCAGATGGGATAGATTAAGAATATATTGGGAGCAATTAAACAAGGAAATAATCCTGTTGCTAAAGTTAGTGAATAAATTCAATTAGTAATATTTATAATATAACTTGAATTAATTATCAGTATTGTATGTGTTATATGAATAATATTTTATATAAATCGTATTTTTTTGCCTCTAATCTTTTAAAGAAAAGCTATAAAAAAACAAAATAAGGAGGCTAAGGAAATGAAAATAGAGGAAATAAAAGGAATAAAAGGGAAGAGAGAAATAAATAGAGAGAGGGGAGAGAGTGAATAGAAGAGTAATAATATTAATGATGATGATAGTGATGGGATGTAATAGTGGGGGAGTATCTGGAGGAGAGGGGAAGGTAGACTTAAGCAAAGGAAGAATAGTTTTT
>NC_011251.1 GCF_000019685.1 Borrelia duttonii Ly | reverse complement strand
GGGGTGGTCCAGCGGCCGCAGTGTGCTGGGAAGAAATATAGTATTGTGTTTAGTATAGATTTGGGGCCTTTTTTCTTTTAAAAGTTTACCCAAAAAAATACAAAGTTACCTAAAAAAATACAAAGTTTACAATTTTTTAAAAATAGATCTATATTTATTTAAGATGATTAGTATAAAAAAATTTTTTAAAAAAATCAAACATCAAAAAAATGATAAAATCATATTTAACAATAGTACAAATAATATAATTGAAATAAATTCTAAAGAAATTATTAATTTTTGTACAAATTACCTCTTAATATCAAATAGTACAGAACTCAAAGCAATAGGTATCTTACTTTCTTCTGGTATTCCATTATCTCAATTCACCAAAAAAAAATTTACTATCACTAATTATACACATGACACTATTACTTACACATCATCATCCAATTTACAAATCAAAAATCATACTTTGATCAACTCCACACTCATTATAAATGCTATTTATTTCCTAAAAAAAACATAAGTTTAATATTAAACGCGGGCTTAAAACTTTAAGGCTAACCGTTATTATGAAAGTAAAATTTAAATAAGCCAAAGACTCTTTTTTACAATACATATAAAATAAATTTTTTCTACCAAACTTCACCTAAAATACATTTTACAACAAAAATATAGAAAGATAGACTATTATTAATCTACCTTCCTTTGTATTTTAAATGATTATATAAATTAATTAATTGTTATCTAGAATAGATATAATCCTATTAGATACCGCCTTCATTCCAGGAATTTTAACTTTAATAAGATCTTTATATCTTTTCTCAATATGCTCTATCAATTTCTTGCTATCAGAATCAATTCCATCTGCCTTAGCTTTATAAGATGAAATAAGACTATCTACGGCTTTCCTCCAATTTAATTTCTGTAATTGAATTTCTTCAAGCTTGGACTTAATTTCTCTTAAATCAACAAGACTTAATTTATCAAGTTGCTCCCTATTCTTTTCTAATTTATTAATTATTCTCTCAAAACCAAACTGAAGATCTACTACTACAGCATTCATTATATCTTGAATCCATGTACCCTTGTTTGTATTATCCGATTCTACTTTTTTAAGAATTTCCGCAAAATCTTCTATTCTTTCTTTATTGTATAACAAAGAGGAATAAAATAATCGTCTTACTTCCTTATTATCATCATGATCTAATGTCTTACCATTAACCTCATTTAACACGAATTTAAACACTTCATCTTTCATACCATATTGATTTGCATCCTCAACTTCAGCCTTATCTTGATTCAATAATCCCATAACACTATTAATATCATTTATAAGGGCAGATATTAATTCCCCTTTCTCATCTTTTATTACAGAATCTCCTCCTACTACTTTTTTAACAGAAACTTTATCCACAAAATCTTCTTTTATTGGTTCATCACCTTGAACGTCATTTACAACATCTTGAACATTATTTACAACATCTTTTAAAAAATTGTCAGGTCTTCCTTTATTATCCAATAATTTAGAATCTAGATTACAAGACACTAACCCCAAAACTAATAACATAAATAAATTTTTTCTCACAAATATTCTCCTTCTTTAGAATTAATAATCACTATTACTAAATAGTAATGATTATTAATTAATAATATATATCACTTTATCTAAAATACAATTTTTTTTAATTAAAATTACTATTTTTTTTACATTCTTACTCTAAAATTATTTACTTATTAACCATTTCCTCTTTAACAAAAGAAATATAGTATATCTCTTTTGTTTTTTTAATTTTTCTGTTGAAGTAGATTTGTGAAGAAGAACTGACGATAAAAACTAGTCAAATAGAAATAAAATAAGATTATATGTGTTATAAATTTATATTTAGAGAAAAAGAATTTTATATAGTTTGTTAATTGATATTTTTATAATTAATACAATTTACGAATTAATAAAAACAATTAATATGATGAACCCATATTTAGGTAAGAAGCTTGGTAGTATTGTTATGTAAATAATACTTTAATGAATCATATTTTTTTGTTTCTAATTCTTAAGTATTTTAGTGTTACCCCATACCGATCACCAAAATTATAAAAAAATGTGGATTAATATCGACTATTATAATTTATTTTAATACTCTAAGATTAATATTAATTGATAATAAGTACTCTGCTAAATTCTTAAAATGATTTCCTACGTCTTCTTTCTTTGTAGTGTATTCACATTAAATCCCAAAGCACCTGACATTAACTCAACAAATAAGTAAAAAACATTTTCTGCACTTATTCCTACTTCCAGTAATATTTCACTTAAACTTCAAACCTATCCTGCGCTTCTCCTTTCATGTCTCCTAGTATACTTTTTACATTATAATCACAAATATAAATGACTGTCATCCCATTCTTTCAAATGACTAATGTATTTAATAAAGATAAAAGCTTATTTTTTATAATGAATTATCTTTGTTTGTACAATTTTATACAATAAACTGAATATTTTTAACTAGAACATTTAAAGTATTTCTTTTATTTATTTTTTTTTCTTAAGTAAAGAAGCTAAGGAGCTTTAAATTAATAAAAATAAAAGGAAAACAACTTTCCTAAACCAAGAAAAAAGTGTTTTCCTTTAATAACTTTATTATTTTGTTTACTTATTTTTTTAACTTTTATTTATTTCCTTACTCATTTGTTTCTGTTGATACATCTCCTTGATTCACTGACGCTAATGCCTCATTTATTGTTTTTAACCCACTATCAACAGTACTTCTTATTGCTATTACTAGAGTACTTAATGCCTTATTTACTGCACTCGATGCTGCATCTTTAACTATAGTCACAGCATCATTAGCAGCATCGTTACCAGCAAATTTACCACCCTTTGCCATAGCTCTTAAAGCTAAAGCTCCTGCTACAACCCCATCTTTAGCAGAAGTTACAGCAGCAACATTATTATAAGCAGAATTATTATTAGCTAAAGCAGTAGCTTTACCACTAGAAATAGCTTTTAATATATCAGCACCAGTTATGGCTCCTACGGCTTTTGCTGCATCTGTTGCCGCTTCTTTTGCATTAGCAGCAGCTGCACCAGCTTTATCATTACCAAATAAATTACCTGCATCATCACTATTATGAGCTCTTGAAGTAGAACCATCTTTAGCTTTTTTATCAGTACCAGCATCAGGATTTCCTTCTTTTAGGTCTAATACATCTATAATAGTCTTCATTCCCTTTATTAATTTATCAACCTCACCAACAGCACCTCCACCATCAGAAGTAACCATATTACCAAGTAACTCAGCACCTTCAGCAATATTTGAAACTTCTTTAGCGCCTTCTGTTATTTTATCTAATTTATCTGTAATAAATTTATCAACAACTGTTTTAATTTTTTCATATTTCCCATTCTTCTCTAAAATTTCTCTTAGCTTTACTTTAATAGCTTGCATACTCTTCTCAATATCACTAAAATACTTCCCTATATCACTTTTTTTAGTATCAGCTTTAATACCAATAACATCACTAACCATATCTCCAAAATTCACAAATACATCCAAAAATCCTTTCCCTAAATTTGCTATATCACTCAAAAACACTTTCTCTGGATCTTTTACTCCTCCACTATTACATCCCATCACTACCATCATCACCATCACCAATACTATTCCCTTTACTCTTTACATCCTTCCCTTCCTACTCTCCTCTTCCTTCCTCAATTCTTCCTTCCCTTTTATTCCTTTTATTCCTTCTACATTCATTTTCTTAGCCTCCTTGTTTTATTCTTTTTTTATAGCTTTTCTATTGAGGCAAAAAAATAAAACGAATACAACTATGAATGACAAATGACAATTCAAAAAAATATCTAAATAAAACTGATGATTTCTTTTATTATAAATTTAAAAATACAAAATCTCTAGAATTTACTTCTATACATTTTTAAATATAAAATCATCCATTGCAAGATTAACTACTGAAAGATTACAATACTTAATTATTAAATACTAGTTGTTAAAAAAAACTCCAAAAACAATAATACATATTAAAATATCTCACTTAAATAAGATTCTACGCTTGTTTTCATACAATAAATTTAATACTTGAAACTAGAATATCTAGCAACATAAGACTCACAAAAGGAAAATAACTCCCCCTTGACTAAAGAGAAGTGTTTTCCTTAAATAATTTTATTTAATCGTTCCATCTTTCGTGTTAGCAATATTATCATTATTGACCGCATTATTAGCAGCTAATTTAGCAGCATCACCTGCATCTTTAACAATAGCTTGTAATATGTTAGATCCAGTCACTGCACCAACTGCTTTTGCTGCATCAGCTGCGGCTTTTTTATCATCACCAGCAGCACTACCAGTAAGAAACAATTTTCCTGCACCATCAGCATTATTTGCAGCTCTTGCACTAAAATCCTCAGCCTTGTTACTATCTCCTGCCTCAGGATCTCCTTTCCCTTTAAGTACTATATCAACAATCCCTTTAATTAGTCTTAGCTTTAGCTTCAAAACCCTATCCTTGCTTAATCTCTCCTAATACCTTATTTATCTCTTTTAATCCTTCATCCACTCTATTCCTTATTGCTATTGTTAAAGTAGACAATACCTTGCTAACAGCATTAGATGATACACCCTTAGCTCCTTCTGCTTCTGTTTTATTAGCAGCATCATCTTTTACAATAAACTTACCATTCTTTGCCATTGCTCTTAATGCTATACCAGCTGACATTACTGCGTCTTTCTTTGCTGCTGCATCTAAATCAGTAGTTTCAGTGGAATCACCATTAGCCATTGCAAGTCCCGCTGCATCTTTTGCTGCACTTGCCTTCCCAACAGCCACATTACCACTAGACTTAGCTATAGCTTGAAGAATATCAACGCCACTCACTGCTCCTATAGATGCACTTGCCGCTGCTATATGTTTCTCTTCTGCTCCACTGCCAGTCTTATCACCAAATAGTTTACCTATTTTTTTCTTATCGTCATCAAGAGATTTAGTTACATCTTTTAGTCCATCACCCTCGTTTGGTTTTAACACTACATCTACTATAGTCTTTATTCCCTTAACTAAATTTATTACACTAGTTGCTTCTGCCCCTTTACTAGCATCAGCAGCTTTTTCTATATCTCCTAAATTACCACTAGCATCTTTAATACCACTAGCTGCTTCCTTTGCTCCTTCTGCTACTTTATCCAATATACCATTAATAAACTGCTCAACTACTTCTTTCACCTTTGAATAGTCACCATTCTCTGCCACTACAGCGTTTAATTTACTTTTTACTGAATTCATAGTCTTCTCAATATCACTAAAATACTTCCCTATCTCACTTTTTTTAGTCTCTGCCTTTATCCCCAACGTCCCTGTAATCATATCGCCAAAACTCACAAACACTTCCATAAATCCTTTCCCTAAATTTACCATCTCACTCAAAAACACTTTCTCTGGATCCTTCACTCCCCCACTATTACATCCCATCATATATCTACTACTCTATTTCCCATCTATTAATTTTGAATTAATTAAGTGAAATATTAAGAGCTTAGTTTTCTTAGTATCAATAATTCCTATTGACTACAGATACACTTTTTGTTTATTTATTCATCGTTTACACATTTTTGGATAAACTATTAAGTCTTCGTAAGATTAGTAATAATTGCTTATTAAGCAAGCCCCAACTTATAATAATTATTCACATATGACCACAAGATGTTATTTTAAAAACACAAAAAGGAAACCATCTCTCCTGCATCAATAAAAGATAGTTTTCCTTATGTTCATAAATTTTTATTTAGACCTAACTTGCTATTTAGCTATTTATTTAGTAGCATCAGACTGACTAGCATCAGTTATATCAGTCTTAGAGTATTTTATTCCCTTCACTGCTTCTCTTACTTTATCTAAATTGCTACTTACTGTTTTTCTAATTATTACATCAAGTATTCCTAGTACCTTATTTACTGCACTCACAACCGCTGCTTTAACTGTTTCAGCATCTGCATTATTAGCACTAAATTTACCATCCTTAGTCATAGCCTTCAGAGCTACTGCTGCGACTAGATCGGCATTACTCTTTGCTCCAGCCTGCGCAATAGTGCCAACAGTCAACGCTCCAACTTCATTAGTAGTATTATTAACAAGTTGAGAACCAGTCTTAGCATTCTTTATCTTATCAATCATTGCCCATGGATCGGCCTTTGATACCTCACCTGCTAATTTTGCAGCAGCTCCTTGACCAGCAGCAGCAGTCTTTGCAATAGCTTCTACCGCATTATTAGCACCACTTTCCACAGCATTACCAGAATCCCCTTTTACAATATCTACTCCAGACTTCTCTGCTGCATCAATAACATTTTTCACTTCTGCAATTACAATATCAACACTATCCTTATCAGCAGCAACAGCAGCAGCATTATCACTAGCACCAGCAGCAATATCAATATTACCAACAACACCAGCAATTTTGGTTAGAGCAACAATCAATTTATCAAAAACATCATTTGCTCCTTTAATTGCACCCTTCACAAATTCAATTGTATCTCCATCAGCATTCTTAGCTTCAGATATTTTAACTTTTAACTCGTTTAACTTATTCTTAGTTGTTGTAAGTCCTTCTCCTACTTTCTTAAAATGTTCTCCGACTTTACTTCTATTATCTCCCACTTTAACTACATTAAACCCTAATACATCTCCAACAGCACTCCCAAACCCAGCAAAAATCTCCTGAAACCCCTCTCCGATCGCAACTAATGACTCTAAAAAACTATTCTTCTTTGCTAAGTCTACCTTACCCTCTACTCCTCCTACTCCTCCACTATTACATCCCATCATTATTACCACTCTTACTTTCCCCTCTCCTTTTTTCTCTTTCTTCATTCTTCTAGCCCCCTTGTTTTTTTATTATTTTTTTTCTAGCTTATCTTTAAATAACAGAAGCAAAAAAATATGATTTATAAAATACACAGACACTGCAAATAAAAAAAAGAGAGCTTTATTGCTCCCTCTACTATATTTCTACTCTAATAATTCTAACTATATTCAATATATACCAATTAACCTATTAATTAACCTTAACTTCAGAACCTTCCCCTTGCTTAATCTCTCCTAATACTTTATTTATCTCTTTTAATCCCAAATTTACTGTATTCCTGATTGCTATTGTCAATGTACTCAATACCTTACTTACTGCACTTGCCACTGCTCCATTTACTGCATGAACAGATTTCTCTTCAGCCTTAGCCGCAAATTTACCACCCTTTGACATTCCTCTCAATGCTATGCCTGCTCCAATAATCGCATCCTTTTGCACTTTAACTTCATCAAGAGTCTTTTGGTCTTCTTTTTTGGCAGCAGCAACTTCAGCAGCATTCTTTGCTGTCTGAATAGTAGGTTCACCAGAAGCCCCAGCAGAAACAGCAATAGCTTGTAATATATCAGCGCCACTTACTGCTCCTATTGATGCACTTGCCGCTGCCGCATCTGTTTCTGTACCATCATTATTTTTACCACCAAATAACTTACCAATCGTTTTTTGCTGATCATCTTTGGTTTTAGTAGCTTCTGGATTACCCTCATCTTTCTTTAACACTACTCCAACTATCTCTTTAATTCCTTTAACTAGTGCATTTACACTTGTAGCATCTGCTGGTGCTGCATCCTGTCCAGCAGTAGGAGCACCGCCAATAGCATCATCACCAGTAGCCCCTTTAGCAGCTTCTTTTGCCCCTTCTGCAATCTTATCTAATATCCCAGTAATAAACTGCTCAACAACCGTTTTAACTTTTTCATAATTACCATTCTTCGCAACTTCTGTTTGCAATTTATTTTTAACAGATTCCATTGTTGCTGCAATATCAGTAAAATACTTCCCTATATCACTTTTCTTTGTTTCCGCTTTTATCCCCAACGTCCCTGTAATCATATCGCCAAAACCCACAAAAACATCTAAAAATCCTTTCCCTAAATTTACCATCTCACTCAAAAATACTTTCTCTGGATCTCTACCACCACTATTACATCCCATCATCACCATCATCATCACCATCACTATTATTACTCTTATTTTCCCCTCTTCTTTTTTTACTTGCATCCTACTTTTCCCTATAAAAACTAATAATCAACAAACAAATGAATAATGAAAAATAAATGATAACAAAATAATAGATATTTATTTGACATAATAAAAAAAAAGATACTAAGAATCTAAATCTTAGTATCTTACCGTTATAATTTTATTTATCTTATTTTATTATTTAGTCATATCACTACTATTAGACTATTGGTTTTTAGCACCAGAAGCATCCTTATCAGACACAACAGAAATAGCATTAGAATTAATTTTCATAGCATCCTTAACATTCTTAAGCCCCAAGTCTATTGTTTTTCTTATTGCCATTGTCAATGTATCTAACGCTTTAGTTACTGCACTTACTGCTGCTCCCTTAACCGCAGCTGAAACATCAACTTTAGCGGCATCACTAGGACCAGAAAATTTACCATTCTTAGCCATTGCTCGCAATACAATAGCACCTGCTATAGTTGCATCTTTAGCATTAGCTGCAGCAGCTATATTAGCAACAGCATCAGTATTTTTAGCTAACTTAGCAGCATTGCCTCCAACACCTATAGAAATAGCTTTTAATATGTCAGCACCGGTTACTGCCCCAACAGCCTTTGCTGCATCTTTCGCTGCTTTAGCTGCATCCCCAGCACCACCTGAATTATCACTAGCAAATAATTTACCTGCATCACCATCAGCACCACCAGCAGCAGCTCTAGCAGCACCTGCACTACCATCAGCATCTTTAACAGGACCTTTAACATCCCCTGCATCAGAATTTCCTTCTTTAAGTATCACTTCTACTATATTTTTAATTCCCTTTATTATATTATCAACTTCAGTACCAACAGCACCAGCATTCTGATCAGCAACATTACCAATTAATTCACTACCTTCTACTCCTATCGCCTCACTCGCTGTCTTTGCTCCTTCTATTATCTTATCTAGTTTACTCTCAACCAATGCTTTAACTGAACTCTCAGTAGCCTCAGCATTCGGATTCTTTTCTTCCTTCATCTCACTAACAATTTTATTAAGTCCATCCTTTATCCCTTGCACAGTACCCGCCACTGTCTTAAAATATTTCCCTACATCCGATTTCTTACTCTCAACACTCAACCCCAATACACTCCCTACCATATCCCCAAATGAAGTGAAAACATTCAAAAATTCATTACTTACATTAACTAAAGATTGCAAAAACTTATTCTTTCCTTGCTCTGCTTCCACCACACCACTATTACATCCCATCATCATCACTATCATCATCACCATTAATATCAATACTCTTACTTTCCCCTCTCCTTTTTTCTCTTTATTCATTCTTCTAGCCTCCTTATTTTTTATTTTTTTCTAGCTTATCTTTAAATGCAAAAACAAATAAATGAAGCTTTATATAACAAACACAATACCACAAATAAAAAAAGAGAGCTTTATTGCTCCCTTTACTAATACTTTTCTTTTTATCATTAGTTAAACTATATTCCAATATAAACATATTAATTCAGATATTAATTATCCTTAGCTCCAACTCCTTATCCTTCCTTAATCTCTCCCAATACCTTATTTATCTCTTTTCAAATCAGTACTATAAACAATCTCTAAGGTGATTCCATTGTGCAGGACGTCTTCTGCATCATTATTTATATAATTCCTAAAAAATATTGAATGTTTATATAATTCATAAGAATTGATTTTAGAATTGTGTTTCATTTTACCCCCAACCTATCAACCTTATTCAATATACAATAAATAATTATAAAAAATTGCAAAAAAAATTAAACTTATTCTTTACATAAAAGAAATATTTACTTATTTAAATCTACTTTATAAACAATGCATATAGCATAGATATTAATGCTAGAAATATTCCTACATTAATGGTAATAATGGTTCCAAACATCCAAGCATGTAATTTAAATGTTCCTTTAACATCTGATGCAAATTTATCTATCTTAGTATCAAGTTCCATTTTGTTCACTTCCATATCTTTTCTTACAAGAGAAATATCTGACTTTAATTCGTCCCTTACTTTGTCGATTTTGTTATCAAGTTCTTTAATATCTGATTTTAAGTTATTTTCAATAATATCTATTTTGTTATCAAGTTCTGTAAATTTAGTATCTATCTTAATATTTAAATTATTCTCTACGGTATCAATCTTAGTATCAAGTTCTCTAATCTCAGCCTTTAAACCACGCTCTAATATTTCCAGTTTAAGGTTAAAATTACTTTCTAAATATTGAAGATCTTTAGTAGTAAGCTCATTTTTATAATATCTATAAGATAAATCGTCTGCAATCTCTCTATTAATACCTGCTTTTACAAGCTCATTTAATACCATCTGCCTAGTAATTACAGGTTCCATTTGCATATACTCCATAAAGAATCTCCTTATATAATTATTATACAATAATTTATAAGCTAAATGAAAGTAAATTTAGTAAAATGTCGACTTCTATCACGATAATTTAAAGACATAATTAAATATGAAGCTGATAATGCATCAAGAGCATCATCATGACTTTTACCATCTCCATTATATGAATAAATATCACGAAATACAGAACGACTACTATAATCTAATAAATGCATCTTGTTATAAGTAAATGGTGTTAATAAAGAAACAATCCTTGCGTGTTTATTTGTTTTGGGTCTTGTTGGTGCAATTCTAAAGTAATTTTCCATATTGTCTCGAAGTCTAACATATTCACGTGTCAAAGCCCCAAATCCTTTAATATCATCTCTATCTTCAATATAAAGAGTATTAACATTAAATTCCCCATTATTACCTTTATTGTATTCATAACATATGGACCAACAGCTGGTTTTTGATCTTGAAATATAAATGCATAATACTTATCCGACACCTTCTCTAAAACACAAAGAGCAGTATTATATCCACCACTACTATATGCAGGATCTAAATAAGCTATAGGACTTTTAAATTCATAGTCTTTAATAAGATTAATATTGCTAAATATAGCATCATTATTTGCAACCCATTCTCCTAGTAGTACACTGGCTTTATATGTTGGAAAGTCTTTATAAATTTCTTCTTGGGTCTTTATAAATTCCTTTGAAATTGTCTCATTATCATATGTTATAAAATTATATATAACCTTACTTTATCACTACCATATAAATTAATTCTTAAAGAATCGATTTCAAAATATGACGTATTTGAATATTTGGGAACAAAAGGTATTTTAAGCATATTAGTAAGCTTTTCAAATTGACCTGTAACATTAATTTCTAATGCTTTCTGTGAGTTGCCTAATATAAAATTATTGATATATTTACCATAAAAATGCCTATTTTTTAAGTAAAGTTTTTAAGAATAAATAACAAGCCAAAAATGTTTTACCACCTGCAATCCCACCTGATAAAATAACTTCGTTTTGATTATTCTTTTCAATATCACGTAACACTTTACGTTGTTTTTTAGTCAACAACTTATTTTCAAAACTTTTAAAATCAACAACTACTGGTTTTGGTTTAATAAAAGACGCAATATCAATCCCAAATTTACGCTTATATTCCCTTTGCATAGACTTAAAAAGAGGTAGATCATATATATTCATAAAATAATCCTTTAAATTTTAAATTTAACTTGTGATTCAAAATCAGTTGCTTTTAATTTAAGCATAGCTTGATAATACAACTCCATTTTTTTAAGTTCTTTTGCTCGTTTAACTTCGTCAAGTTCACATAGCTTATTATTAAGATCTTGATCGTCTTCATTATTAATTCCTCCTTTCAGTCTTTCAATTTTGCTCTCTAATACCTTTATTTCGTTATTGTATGATTTAAATTCCAAATCTAAATAACTATTAAATGAAGCAATAAATTCTAATCCCAATCTATTTCTAGACATATGAAGCTGGCTTCTAATACTACCTGATTGTGCATTATGCTCTGATGCACAAATTAACACATTATTTAGAGTTTCTTCACTAATTGTTACTTTTGGATGTTCTTCTAAATTATTGCTTTCTCTAGACTCCCATCTACGCCTCATTTTACATACATTAGCACGATTTACACCCATCTCTTTACTAATTTGTGCATCACTAAGCTTTCCTCCATTAAAATACACAATATAATCATCAAATGATTTCTTTACTTTATTCATATCTCTTCAACCTTCTAAATTAACAAAAATCAATTCAGCTTAACATAAACTCTATAACAAAATAATAATTTTACAAAATCAAATAAAAAAAGACTATAAACATATACTCAAATAAAAATATAATGTATAATCCGTAGAACGAGGAGAATATTTTATGAATAAAAATAAAGGTATATTAATACTTTGCATTATATTATTTTTGTATGGTTGCAATTCAAATAAAAACCCAGTTAAAGTAAAGGGCGAAACTTCCCGAGTTACTAGATCTATAGATCAACATGATTCACAAAACACTTTAACTACTGAAGAAAAAAATAGATTTGAATCACTACAATATGCAATGAATACGGAAATAGAAGCTCATGAACAAACTTTAAAACGTAGAAAAACAAATCCCTCAGAACCCCTAAGCGAGCTGTCTGCAGGTATTATAAAAACATACAAAAGATTTATTAAATGGATTTCAGATGACTCAAATATAGAAAAACAAAGAGAGTTAAGTGACGCTTTTAAGAATGTATATAATTTTTTAGAACAAAAAAGAGAAAAACTTGCAAGTAAGCAGCATCCAGATATGAAACGATATATACAGGGTGCTTTTTATGATATTCAAGATAATGAATATAAAAAAAAACACCAATACGACCCTAATTTATATGGTGGTCCAAAAAATAAAAAATATAATCGTGTAAGAGAATTTTTTCATTCTATTAGATTAAACACAGTTGACATATACTATATAAATAACGACACTAGCAATGAAACAATATTGAAAAAAATGAAAGAAGAACTTCAAAATAAAGAAAGTGATACATATAAAGATTCATTGGCACTGTGGACAGACTAAAAATTAGTAACAAAATAAATTGTTAATCAAAAATAAGTAAACATTTAGCAACTACGATTTTGTAGTTGCTAACTATATAATAATCAAAGTAATTCATACAACACAACAATAATCGCTGTATATTTAAAATCAAAATATATATTAAAAATAAGGGGATTTTAAATGAAAATAATTAATTTTACTTTGATTTTATTACTATTAATGAATAGTTGTGAACAAGATAATAACATAAATAAAGCAATTAAAAGTAGAAATAAAAGAAACTTAAAACAACAAGTAGAAGCATAAAAAACACTTAAAGAAGTATTAAGAGAAAAGTTAAATGATAATCAAAAACAGGGTCTAGATTTTTTAAAATAAGCTTTGAGTAATGAATCTGAAATCAATAATATCAGCTCCACTTACTGCTCCTATTGACGCACTCGCTGCTGCTGCTACTGTCTCACCAGCATTATACTGTTTTTCAAATAATCCACCGATTGTCTTTTGTTGTTCTCCACCAGTTTTAGTGAAACCTGGATTTCCTTCATTATCTTTTAATACAACTCCAACAATTACCTTTATTCCTTTGACTAAAACATTTATTGCCTCCTTGCTAGCAGCAACTGCAGATTCATTTTTAACAGCATTCCCAACAGCATCTCCACCCAGTAGCACCACTAGCTGCATCCTTCGCTCCTTCTTCGATCTTACTTATCTTCCCAATAAATTCCTCTACCTTTTCTTTCACTTTAGGATAATTCCCATTCTATTCCAAAATCTTACTTAACTTCCCTTTTACTTCCTTCATTGTCTCTGCAATCTTACTAAAATACCCACCAATCTCACTTTTCTTTGTTTCCGCCTTTATCCCCCCAATGTCCCTGTAATCATATCGCCAAAACTTCATAAATACATCTAAAAATCCTCTCCCTAAATTTACCATCTCACTCAAAAACACTTTCTCTGGATCTCTACCCCCACTATTACATCCCATCACCATCACCACCACCAGCACCATTATTACCTTTACTATTCTTCTCACTCTCTTCTCCTTTCCTCTCTCTACTCAAACACTATATAAAATAAAAGATACTAAAAGCTTAACTCTCAGTATCTCTCCCTTACAACTTTATTTATCTTTTTCTACTCTTTAGTTATATAAATAATAAACCTGACTATTGATTTTGCCCACCAGAATCACTCTGCTCAGATGCCAAAGGAGTATCATTATTAATTTTCATTACGTTTTTTACTTCCTTAAGTCCCAAATCTATTGTTTTTCTTATTGCTACTGTTAATGTGTCTAATGCCTTAGTTACCGCACTTATTGCTGCTCCTTTAACTGCAGAAGTAATAACTCCTTCATTATCAGCAGCACTAGCATTAGCAAATTTACCACCTTTTGTCATTGCTCTCAATGCTATAGCTCCTGCTATAGTGCCATCTTTAGCTTTAGCCTTAGTAGCATTAGTAGCTGCATTAGAACCATTTTTAACTATAGCTTGTAATATATCAGCACCGGTTACTGCTCCAACTGCTTTTGCTGCATCAGCCGCTACTTTCTTAGCCTTGTCAGCAGAATCACCAGCATTATCTGAAGCAAACAATTTACCTGCTTCATTATCACCAGCAGCAGTTCTTTCAGTCTTACCATCTTCAGCTTTATTAGCATCCCCAGCCTCTGCATTTCCATCCCTAATTACTACATTTACAATACTCTTAATCCCCTTGACTAGACTATCAATTTCAAACCCAGCAACTCCTGCACCACCACCAGCAGCAGCAGGAGCTATATTACCAATTGGATCACCAGCATTACCAATTGCCTCACTTGCTACCTTTGCTCCCTCTATTATCTTATCAAGTGTATTCTCAACCAATGTTTTCACGGCAGTAGCAGTAGCCTCAGCATTTGGATTCTTTTCTTTCTTCATCTCACTAACAATTTTATTAAGTCCTGTTTTAACTCCCTCTACTGTACCCTGTACTGTCTTAAAATAATTCCCAACATCTGACTTCTTAGAATCCGCCTTCAATCCCAACACACTCCCTACCATTTCCCCAAATGATGTGAAAACATTCAAAAATTCATTACTTACATTAACTAATGACTGCAAATATTTATTCTTCCCTTCCTCTACTCCTCCTACTCCTCCACTATTACATCCCATCACTACCACAAACATCCTCATTATTATTCCTTTTACTACTCTTCTTACTCTCATCTTCCCTCCTCTCATTATCTCTCCTCTCTTTTCTCTATATCCTTCTATTTCACCTTTTATTTTTCCTTCTTTCATCTTCTTAGCCTCCTTGTTTTACTTATTTATTTTTTTTTATTTTTTCTTGTCTCTTCAGAAATTCACAAAAAACAAAAATTAATAAATAACGTTTCATAAAAATATTTATATAAAAATAAAAATTAACGTTTTACTTTGTTATCAATACGAAAACACAAAATTTTTAGTATTGAATTGTTTACATTTATAATATGTAATTATCTTTACAAGGTTATACATATAAAAAATAAGTTTTAACTTTTATTACGGAATACTTTGGCCATTTAAAAAAAATTAAACACAATCATCTATATTTTAATAACAATATAACATTAAATCTTATACAATAAACTGAATATTTTTCACTAGAATATTTTAATAAAACCAAAAATAATAAAATTAATCATATAAAACAATATATCTCTATTTAACACACTATAAAATAAAAGACACCAAGAAATTACTCCCAGTATCTTTATCTCTATTAACTTTATTTATTTTCTTCAAGATATTATTCTTGAATATCTTGGTATTTACATATTCAGTTATTTGACACAGCAGACTTAACCGTAAGTTCTCCTATTGATGCTTCTATTGCATCTATAGCAAGCTTTAACAATGCATCGATCGCCGTATTAAGCTTAATCAATTCAGCAACTCCTTTATCACCATCCGTTTTACCAATTCTATCTATAGCTTTCTTTGTATCATCATCAGAAGCATCTTTTTTACCAAGTTCAGCATTACCACTTTTCAACTTATCCAAGAATGCCTTACCTTCTGTTTCAACAGCAACAATCTTTCCTTTCAATTCATCAGAAATGTTATCTGTTGTTTCTAATCCTTTTAACTTAGTGTTTACAGCTGATATCACACTATGCACTCCTGCAATTAACGATCCATTTTGACCAGCTTCATCAGCAAGACTACCATTAGCATCAATCTTTTTGCCTATAGCTTTAGCCAACTCATCAACCGACTTAACTAAAACATGCACTTCCTTTACTTTCCCTGCAAACTCCACCGCATCCTTTATCCTTTTACTTACTCCCTTTAAATCTATTACACTCCCATCTCCCTTCTTTACTTGTCCCTCTTCTCCTCCTTCCTTTATTCCTCCTCCACTATTACATCCCATCATCACCATCATTATTATTACTCTTATTTTCCCCTCTACTTTTTTCTCTATCTCACTCTCTCTATTCCTCTCTTCCCTTTTATTTCTCCTTCTTTTACTTCTCTCTTCATTTTCTTCCCCTCCTTATTTTTTCTTTCTTTTTAGTTTTCTTACTAGCTTATTTATTAAGAATTAAAAGCAAAAAAATATGACTTATATAACACATACAATACTGCAAATAAAAAAAGAGAGCTTTATTGCTCCCTTTACTAATACTTTTCTTTTTATCATTAGTTAAACTATATTCCAATATAAACATATTAATTCAGATATTAATTATCCTTAGCTCCAACTCCTTATCCTTCCTTAATCTCTCCCAATACCTTATTTATCTCTTTTCAAATCAGTACTATAAACAATCTCTAAGGTGATTCCATTGTGCAGGACGTCTTCTGCATCATTATTTATATAATTCCTGAAAAATATTGAATGTTTGTATAATTCATAAGAATTGATTTTAGAATTGTGTTTCATTTTACCCCCAACCTATCAACCTTATTCAATATACAATAAATAATTATAAAAAATTGCAAAAAAAAATTAAACTTATTCTTTACATAAAAGAAATATTTACTTATTTAAATCTACTTTATAAACAATGCATATAGCATAGATATTAATGCTAGAAATATTCCTACATTAATGGTAATAATGGTTCCAAACATCCAAGCATGTAATTTTAATGTTCCTTTAACCTCTGATGAAAATTTATCTATCTTAGTATCAAGTTCCATTTTGTTCACTTCCATATCTTTTCTTACAAGAGAAATATCTGACTTTAATTCGTCCCTTACTTTGTCGATTTTGTTATCAAGTTCTTTAATATCAGCCTTTAAACCACGCTCTAATATTTCCAGTTTAAGGTTAAAATTACTTTCTAAATATTGAAGATCTTTAGTAGTAAGCTCATTTTTATAATATCTATAAGATAAATCGTCTGCAATCTCTCTATTAATACCCGCTTTTACAAGCTCATTTAATACCATCTGCCTAGTAATTACAGGTTACATTTGCATATACTCCATAAAGAATCTCCTTATATAATTATTATACAATAATTTATAAGCTAAATGAAAGTAAATTTAGTAAAATGTCGACTTCTATCACGATAATTTAAAGACATAATTAAATATGAAGCTGATAATGCATCAAGAGCATCATCATGACTTTTACCATCTCCATTATATGAATAAATATCACGAAATACAGAACGACTACTATAATCTAATAAATGCATCTTGTTATAAGTAAATGGTGTTAATAAAGAAACAATCCTTGCGTGTTTATTTGTTTTGGGTCTTGTTGGTGCAATTCTAAAGTAATTTTCCATATTGTCTCGAAGTCTAACATATTCACGTGTCAAAGCCCCAAATCCTTTAATATCATCTCTATCTTCAATATAAAGAGTATTAACATTAAATTCCCCATTATTACCTTTATTGTATTCATAACATATGGACCAACAGCTGGTTTTTGATCTTGAAATATAAATGCATAATACTTATCCGACACCTTCTCTAAAACACAAAGAGCAGTATTATATCCACCACTACTATATGCAGGATCTAAATAAGCTATAGGACTTTTAAATTCATAGTCTTTAATAAGATTAATATTGCTAAATATAGCATCATTATTTGCAACCCATTTTCCTAGTAGTACACTGGTTTTATATGTTGGAAAGTCTTTATAAATTTCTTCTTGGGTCTTTATAAATTCCTTTGAAATTGTCTCATTATCATATGTTATAAAATTATATATAACCTTACTTTATCACTACCATATAAATTAATTCTTAAAGAATTGATTTCAAAATATGACGTATTTGAATATTTGGGAACAAAAGGTATTTTAAGCATATTAGTAAGCTTTTCAAATTGACCTGTAACATTAATTTCTAATGCTTTCTGTGAGTTGCCTAATATAAAATTATTGATATATTTACCATAAAAATGCCTATTTTTTAAGTAAAGTTTTTAAGAATAAATAACAAGCCAAAAATGTTTTACCACCTGCAATCCCACCTGATAAAATAACTTCGTTTTGATTATTCTTTTCAATATCACGTAACACTTTACGTTGTTTTTTAGTCAACAACTTATTTTCAAAACTTTTAAAATCAACAACTACTGGTTTTGGTTTAATAAAAAACGCAATATCAATCCCAAATTTACGCTTATATTCCCTTTGCATAGACTTAAAAAGAGGTAGATCATATATATTCATAAAATAATCCTTTAAATTTTAAATTTAACTTGTGATTCAAAATCAGTTGCTTTTAATTTAAGCATAGCTTGATAATACAACTCCATTTTTTTAAGTTCTTTTGCTCGTTTAACTTCGTCAAGTTCACATAGATTATTATTAAGATCTTGCTCGTCTTCATTATCAATTCCTTCTCTCAGTCTTTCAATTTTGCTCTCTAATACCTTTATTTCGTTATTGTATGATTTAAATTCCAAATCTAAATAACTATTAAATGAAGCAATAAATTCTAATCCCAATCTATTTCTAGACATATGAAGCTGGCTTCTAATACTACCTGATTGTGCATTATGCTCTGATGCACAAATTAACACATTATTTAGAGTTTCTTCACTAATTGTTACTTTTGGATGTTCTTCTAAATTATTGCTTTCTCTAGACTCCCATCTACGCCTCATTTTACATACATTAGCACGATTTACACCCATCTCTTTACTAATTTGTGCATCACTAAGCTTTCCTCCATTAAAATACACAATATAATCATCAAATGATTTCTTTACTTTATTCATATCTCTTCAACCTTCTAAATTAACAAAAATCAATTCAGCTTAACATAAACTCTATAACAAAATAATAATTTTACAAAATCAACGAAAAAAGCTTACAAGTATATATCCAAAGAAAAATATAATGTATTATTGAAAATAAAGGAGAATATCATATGAATAAAAATATAAATATTCTAATGCTTTTTATCACGTTATTTTTATATGGTCGCAATGAAGATAAAAATCTAGATAAACTTAATAATGAATCTGATAAAACACCTATAAACATTACTCCCACTAATCCACTAAAATCTATTTTAACTTCTAAAGAAAAAAATATATTCGATGTATTAATATACGCACTTGATACGGAAAAAGAAAGGATCCTACTAGAGATCGAAAATATAGAAAAACATAGGAGAGACGACAAAGACTATTATGAAATGAATCAAGAATCGAAAAATAAAGTGAACAAATACACAAAATTTCGAACTTGGATTTTAGATAATACACGCAAGCAAGAACAAAAAGAATTAAGTAATGCCTTTAGTTATACATATAATTTTATAGAAAATAAACGAAAAAAACTTGCAAGTAATAAGCATCAAAATACTAAAGAATATATACAAGGTGCTTATTATCAATATCAAAATGATGAATATAAAAAGGAACATACATACAACGAGGACTTATATGGTAACAGTTGTACTAGGGGTACTAGTTGTATCGAGATGCTTTTCTTTTATATTTTACATATAAGCATGATTCCGAAAGAATACTACGATACTAATGAAGAAATTTTCAAAAAAATGAAACACGTACTTCAAAATAAACATGACTATCAATATCTATTTGAACTATGGAAATATTAAAAATTAGTAACAAAATAAACTGTTAATCAAAAATAAATAAACATTTAACAACTACGATTTAGTAGTTGCTAATCAAATAATAATCAAAGTAATTTATACAACATAACAATCGCTATATATTTTCATTAAACATACTTATTATCGAATAATTAATATAAACGCTATATTTTATTATAATATGCAAATAATGATTTATATTGTTGACTATAAATAAACATTCATTAAATCAAAAAAGGAGATATTGATGAATAAACTCAATATATTATTTTTAATAATTATTTTATTTTTAAACAATTGCAAACAATCTAGTTCCAATACAAAAAATGAAGAAGACAAACATAAAAAGGATTTAACTGAAGAACAGTTAAAAGAAAAACAAAAAAATCAAGAAACGCTTTTAAAAGAAAAATTAAGTGACGATCAAAAAAAAGCATTAGAATTTTTCAAAGAAGCTCTAAATAATGAATCTACTTTTAATGAATTTTTAAAAATAGACATATCTAAGATAAAGCCTATCCTTGATCACATACACAATGAAATTACACCATGTGCAAATGATAAGGCTGAAGCAAAAAACACATTCAAAACAACAATAAATCAATATTTCAATAATCAAATTGATAACGATAAATTAAATAAATTTCAAGATCTGGTAAAAAGTATGTGCAACATCTAATATATTCAATCTATAAGTAAAAAAAGTAAATAGTATTTAAATATAAATTTAAGAAATAAAATATACAAGTATTTTGATCAAAGTAAAAGGCAAAATAAAAGGATTAAATTCACAAGCAGAATCAGGAACAGGAAGAGGAACAGGAAGAGGAATATCAACTTTAGGATTATAATGCTTACTATCTGCACCAAACAATCTCAGTTGATCTACAAAAATAATGCTTTTAATTTTATCAACTCCACTATGTTTATCCTTATAATACTCATGTCTCATAGATCCATGAACAACAACTTGCTTACCTTTACTAAGAAAATGAATAAGAGTTTTTGCTCGCCTACCAAATAATACACAATTAAAAATTGTGCATTATCTCTCCACTCACCTTCTCTTTTGACTTTAATATTATTAGCTATAGAAAAATTTAGTATAGCTAAATTTGTACTACTATAAGATAAAAGTGAATCTTTAACTAAGCGTCCTGATAATGTGATGTTATTAATGTCAGACATCAAAACCCCCATCATCATAAAGCCTACGTCTGATCTCCATTCTTTGGAGATCACAATACAAGTTACCTAAATATTCATTGTATTCTTTTGTTGTATTATAGTCATAAACATATTCTTTAATAATATTTCTTAAACACTTACATATAAATTTTAACACACGATATAAAATTATTAAAATAAAGATTATTACATGTATAATCATCTGCTCCACCTCCCATTAAATTGCATATGGGGTGGAAGATACAGGATTAGATATAGAGAACTTACGACGAGAACTAATATCATTAATATCATAATAATCATAATGATCCGTAATTAACTTAAATCTATCTTTAATAGCACGTTTACCTGAATTTAACGCAAATACACTCTTTCCTAATCTATAAACAATATTATCTGTTAACGAAAACTCCATAGATAACTTACTAAATATATCTTTAAGAACATCCTTATCTTGTTTAGTAAGTGCATATAATTCTTTAGCATGCTCTTTATCTTTCCTATCTATTTCTGTTTGCTTAGATTGAATATCAACTAAATGTTTCCCTAAAAGTTCTCGCTCTTCTTCACCAATATTTAAAGTAACAATATTGATAAAACTTATAAACTCATATTTATAATTTAACTCTGATAAGTCTGAATAATATTTACTATCTTGTAGTAATAGTTTTATATGATTAGTTAAATTTTCTATGTCAATATTTGCAAGATCAATAGACTTATCATTCTTTATAATATTACAAATACGCCCAACTTCCATATCCAATGCCGCAATATAAATCATCACTATCCCTATAACGCCATTATTCCTCTCTATAACACAATTAATAGGCTCATCACCAATCAAAAAGAATAGGTTGCATTTTGATAAGCCAGTACATGCAAGTTGCACTTGTGCCTGAACATAATATTTAAAGAAATATTTACTATCTAAAAAATTACCTGTTTGATTATATTCTGTAATAGCTGATGTTAAATAATTACTATCACTACATTTAATCTCTAATAGTTCTGCTTCACCTTGATTATTTACAAACCAACCATCTATTGTTGCACCAACAAGATTATCTCCTAATCCCACTCGTTTGAAGTAATTATATTTGTCTATTCCATTAGCATATTTGTTTTTATGTAAAACTTGTATATTATAAAAATAAATACGTAGAAACTCATCAAATCCTAAATTTTTCTAATGCTTTACCTTTTTTAATATGAAAATTATCTTTATATGGAACTTCTTTCCCAAAAAATTTAAGTACTCTACTTATAATTAATTCAGAAGCAGCATCAACACCAAGAAATATACTCACAACTTCACTAGCACCAAATCTTGTTAACGTCCCACGTTGAATAGAAAAATCTTCTTTACTATTAAACTTGAAATATTCATTCTTTTTGATACCAGGTAATTTACGTCCTATTTTGCTCATTTTACTTATATTAGTTTGTTTATTATTATCAGACTCTGGCGCTGGAACAAAAGCTTCTAAACCTTTAATAACTTGTTGGGTGTATAAATATTGTCGTCTCATCTTTTTTACTCTATTATTAACTGTTTTATTAATATTTGTCATATTTAGTTTCCTTTAATGTGAATTACTAATATAGTATATAGCAAAAATTTTGATAAAAATAATTTTTGCTACAATATTTATGTTTTTTCTCAAAAAATATTTATTAAAAGAATAGTTTACTTTTTAGTAATAATTGCGTTATTATAGATTACAGCAATTCACATTAAAGGAGCTTGATATGAAAGGTCAAAAAAAAAACATCAATAATAAATACCAACACAAATTAATTGTATTAATATCAACATTAAATTATGTAAATTCTAAGTTTAAGAAATATAATCAAAATAAAATACTATATTACTTTAATAATAACTTAAGCAATAATGGTCAAAAAAAAGCTACACTCAAAACTCTACAAAGTTATTTATATAAACTAGAAAAAGAATTTCAAGTAACTAGTAACTATTACAGACATTTAGGAGAGAATTGCGGTACTGAAATTCATTATAAACTTAGATTTTCTAAAAAAGAATGTCACTATAAAATCAATAAACATTTTAAAGACAAAAAAGAAGAAAGATTTCAACAACGTGCCAACTCATATCATCAACAAACATGCACTAATAATGGGAGTCTAAAGAAAAATGGGAGTGCAGAAAAATGGGAGTGTATTAATAATAAGAATAATAAAAAAAAGAAGAAAGAACTAAAAAAAACAGAAAGAGAAAATGCACAACTAAAGAAGTATATAAAGAAGTGTGAATTCAAAGATGATAAATATCTCTCAATTTTAAATTTAGAAACAACAAAAGAAATCAAGATAGCAAAGCTAATAGAATTAAAGAAAGAAGAGAATAGAAAAGAAAGAGAACAAAATAAAAGCAAGAAATTAGTAGATAAACGAAAAGAATTAGAAAAAGCATTAGCAGAAAAAAAAGAAGAACTAGAAAAAGAGGGATATAATGAGAAGCAATTAGAAACAGAGATACAAAAAGCGTATGACAAGTATAAAGACAAGCCGCACTTTATCGTAGAGAGTAGTAAATACGGCGATTTAGGGCAGATAGTAAAAAGGATTAAGAAAACAGTTGAATACAAGAAAAAAGGTGAAAAAGAAGACCATGAGCAGATTAGAAATAATATATTTAGTATACTATTAGATCAGTTGAAGAACAAAGTAGAGGTTAAAGTTTTAGCGCCAATTTTAAGAAATTATTTAAGTAATCAGGTTGATTTGAAATATAGCCAAGTATTTAATAATCACTATTATTACGAGATTTTAGAGATGGTAGAAGGCAAGGAACATTTAAGAATAGAGGAGTATGAGAAGATTGTTGACTAAGGATTTGTTATGGATAGCGTATTAGAGCGTCTTAGAGAAAAAAAAATAGAAATTAAAGCAAAAAGAGATAAATCTATTTTTGTCAAAATAGAAAATAAAAACGACAGAATGTTATATCACACTAAGATCATGAAGGATTTGTATGTATTTGAAAGTAATAGAAACCATAAAAGTAAATTTTTTATTTCATTTAGAGAACTATTTAATCAAGAAAAAATAGAATCGTTTCATTTATTTCCTATAAAAGAGAAAGATAAATTTTTGGGTATTTTTTATGGATATAGTAAACCAATAAAAAACGTCGTAAGGAGATATGAAGAAAATGGTATTATGAAAGCGTCTACATTTTCTATAGTTTATTATATAGAATTTAGATTTAAAAAGGGAAGCATATTTTGTTATTTAAGAGGATTTTCTTACTTATTAAGAAAAGATAAGGTAGGTACTAAATATTATAATTCTTTGATAGAAAAACTTTCAACTTTAGAGATACAAGTATATGAATTTTATGATAAAAAGTTATCGGACGGAGGGTTTATAAATAAATGGATAAAAAAAAGACAAAAATAATGACTTTGGCATCAATCAAGGGAGGTGTTGGAAAGAGTACAAGTTCTATTATATTTTCAATATTATTGGCTCAAAAGTATAAAGTTCTTTTGATTGATATGGATCCTCAGGCATCAGTTACTAGTTATTTTTCTGATATCTTGGACGATCAAAATGTAGATATTATAAGTAAAAATATTTATGAAGTGTTAACGGATAGGATAGATATTGATTTATCTATATTAAAAATAAATGAAAATTTAAGTTTGTTGCCTAGTCATTTATATTTGTATCTCTTTTATGATGATAATATGCCTTTTAAAGAGACGAGATTACAGGATAATTTAAAATTATTGGATAATTCTTATGATTATATAATAATCGATACAAGTCCTAGTTTAGGTATTATTTTAACTAATGTTTTGGTTGTTAGTGATTATGTAATAGTTCCTATGACAGCTCAAAAATGGTCTATTGAAAGTTTGCAACTTTTAGGATTTGCTTTAAAAAGATTGAAATTACAGGTACCTGTTTTTCCAGTAGTGACAAATTTTAAAAGGAATAATACCTATAAACATTTGTTAGATATTATAAGCAAAGATACTAATTTTTTGGGAGTAATACCAGAACGTGAGGACTTAAATAAGAGAATAGCTCAAAATAACATTTTTGATTTAAATAAAGATTATATCAAAGAATATCAAATAGCACTTGAACGATTTTTCCAGTTATCGGAAAATCGTGTAACTTTATGAGTAGATATAACTTATATCATATAAATTTTATAAATTTGCAAATATAAATTTTAATAAATTAAGGGAGGTTGGTTATGGGTTCAAAAGTAAAAAATATGATGATAAAGATAAAAGATCGTATTATGGAAGATAAAAATCAAGGTATAGTCGTGTCTGATTCTGGATATGAAATAATGGAACGATATAAATATTTAAAAGAGAGATTGGTATTTAATTTTCAAAAAGAAATACATAACAAAATAGAGAATATGAAAATATTAAAAGAGATAAAGGATAATCAATACTATAAATTAGATAATTATAAAAATTTTGAAGAATTTACTAAAAATTATAGAATTGCAAAAAGTCAAGCTTATGATTATTTAAGAATAGCAAATGCATTAGAAGAGAAAATTGTTGAAGAAAATTATATAGTGCAAAATGGTGTTCAGGATGCATTAATTTTTTTAAGAAATAAAGAAGGAACAAAAGTTAAAAAATCTAATCGTAATATAATAAAACCATTAAGATTTCAGCTTAAAACGGAACAAGCATATATATATTATAAAGCAAAAGCTAAATTTACGAGTTTTCTTTTAGAAAGACTTTTTGAGAATGAGAAAGAACTTTTAGATAAGTATGAAACAGAGTATGGGATATCAAAAAAATAATATAGTTGATTTTACTTTGGATTTATTGTATCCTAATTATTGCTAGTAGTACTATCATTTTAGGACTACCTTTAATGTGATCGTGCTTGTAAGTCTTTAGGCTTGGATTAAGCATTCTTGTAAGAATTTTTAATCAAGGCCTAAGTTTTTGCCATCAAATATAGTAAATCAAAATTTATTTTTTTGTAAATGGTGTTGAAATTTTTTTGTTTTTTGTAATATAATATCTATTAATTCACATTAAAAGAATATTAAGAATGTAAAATATAAATTATAAATAATGTTACAAAAATAAATATACAAAAAAACAACAAAAATTAATAATAAAAATACAACAAGCAATCAAAAGAGAATGGACTTTTTAAAGAACCTTAAAACGTTGAGAATGGGTTTGAATGGTTTAAACAAAAATCTTAATGGATATGGATATAAATATCAAGATTTTAATGAAATAGTAAGGAAAGTTAAGAATTTTATTAAGGAATATGATCTAAATATTGATTTTGTACAGTATCCAACTACAAAGAGTATTGATTGTAATTTAATAGATGTTGTTACAATAACGTTTTATAGTCCTTTAAGTGGATATTAACATTCATTTGATACATCAACACATATAAAAGAATTGAAGTTTCTTGGGGTAAAAAGTCAAAATACATGGCCGAAGCTTGTGGGGTCTGCAGCAACTTATTTCAAACTTTATGCACTAGTTGCATATTTGTCAATAGAAAATGAAGTTGATACTGATGCTAGTAATTTAGATATTGAACAAAAGAACAATAAAGAACAAATTGAAAATAATATTTCTAATAGTGAAGATAGTAGTACAGACAAACCATCTATAGATGTAACAAAAGCAAGATCAATAGAAATTAGAGTAAAAAGTCTTTAAATTGTTTTGAAATTTTATTTATATTTATTCTATTATCTTTAAATTTATTTTTGCTTTTTTGAAATAGATAAGTACGTTTTGTGTCTTTGCCTTTAGATATAAAATAATCATGATGTACTCTCATAATAGATTTATATTCATTTTCACTAATTACTACTTCTCTGGTGCAAATATTACTTCGCTTCTTTGCAACATTGACACGTAAACTATAAAACATTTCACCATTATTGCTTTTTTCTTTTGATATATCATAAGTTTGACATTTTGATCTCTACTTCTCTACAATCAGTTACTGATAATATGTATATGAACCATCCAGAAATTGGATCTATATCTTTGAGTTTTGTGATGCAGCGTTTTACGAGTTTTGTTGTCTTTTCATTCAGATAGAATCTTATAGGAATGGATTTGGGTTTAGTATTTTTATTTTTAAGTTTACTTATTAACTAATAATTTTAAAAATTATTAAATGGTTAATTAATATATTAACAAATACTTATAAGTTTAGTCAATTTTTTGGTCCTTTCTTTGTATTTTAAAAATGACATGTAGTTTGGTTTAAGTTAGTAGAAGATATAGTTTGAAATATTTTTGGAATAAATATCTAAGATACTTATTCCTATTTTTTACTATATGCTTGTTTTCTACTCCATTTTAAGCCTAAGACTTTGTGCAATGATAATATCTTGCCTCTATCTTTCTTTTGTTTACCTACTTTTTATCATAGGTTAACATAAAGTCAACTTCCTTCACTTTTTATAAACTTTTAATTTATTGCTTACTTACAATAAAATCAAAATTTATCTTTTACTTCTGAAATATCAAGTGTTTTAAATTTGACTAATATATCTTTGAGAGTGTTTTTACTGTGAAATAGTGTATGGAAATTATATGTAAAGAATAAAAATATCTGGTTATTTTTAGTTCCATATTTTTTCCTTGTATCTTTACATGATAAAGGATTATTTGTGCAATCAATGGCATCACGTATATATTCATCTAAAGTTTTTTCAGGTGCATTTTCTGCTCTTCTTTGCTCTAGACAATTATAAGCCTCAGTAAAATCTGTATCTAGTTTTTTCTTTGTGTCGGGATTATCTTCAATCCAAGAAATAAATTTATCATATTTGTCTATTGCTATTTTATAGTCGTCATAATTTTGTAGTTGTCTTTTATCTTTTTCATGTTTGTTCAAGTCTTCTCTTGCTTTTTCTATATATTTGTTAAATCCATTAATAATGGTATTAAAATTCTTATTGTAATTCGCTTGTTGTGTGTTTGTAGGTTCTTTTACTTTATCTGTACAAGAGTAAATTAGTATTAGACTATAAATTAGTACTTGTTTTAGATATTTATACATATAATATTCCCCTTGTTTTTAAGTATACTATTAGTTATTTTGGTTTGTATAGAGATTTTTAAAAAAGATTTGCTTTTAATTTTATCTTTATTCTTCTATTTCACAATTACTTGATGCTTGATCTTTAAATTGTTCTAAATTATCACTATTACTTTCAAAATAACCTTTTAAACTTGGAAAGTTTAATGTTTTGTTATAAAGTTTATGTTAACTAAAATTAATTTTTGTTAAATTATAAGGTTGAAGAGATATGAATAGAGATATGAATAAAGTAAAAAGAGCATATGAAGATTATGCCATGTATTTTGAAGAAGGTCGATTAAATAATGCTGAAATAGCGAATGAGCTTTGTGTTACACGAGCTAATGTAAGTAAAATGAGACAAAAATGGGAAAGTAGTAAAGATAATCCCACAGAGTTTTATAGTGATAATAAAGTAACTATTTGTAAAACTACTCTTAATAGTATCTTAGATCGAGTACTTGAAACCAATGCCAAAGCACGTGAGCTTAAAAGTAAATTTAGTATAACGAAAAGTCAACTTGGACTTAAGTTTATGAAGGTATTTAATAATTATTTAGAATTAGAACTTGAGGATTGTATAGAAGAAATAAATCTATTGGAGAGAGAGATTAAAATGATTCAAAATAAAGGAAATAGTAGAGAACTTCAAGATAAGAAGATTAAGCTTAAAGATTTGAAACGTGAGAAAGAAGATAAAACAATGAAATTATGTTATGAAACAATGAAGAAACTCAAAATTCCAGACTTAGATGAGAGTAGATTTAAGTTTGGAGGATAAGTAAATGGATATATATATAGTAGTAGTATTTTTAAGTATATGCAAAGGGAATATAAGCGTGAATTTGGGATTGATATTGCGTCTTTTATTAAACCAAAACCAGTGGTTGTTGATTTTGAAAGATTTGAAAATAAGTTATTGACTAAAAAACAACGTAAAGTGTTAAATGATATTGAAAAGAATAATCAAAAAAAATTATTTTATCAGGTGGAATTGCAAGTGGTAAAACATTTTTGGCTTGTTATTTATTTTTAAAAACTTTACTTAAAAATAGACATCTTTATAGGAAAGGTACCAATAATTTTATATTAGGCAACTCACAGAAGGCATTAGAAATTAATGTTATAGAACAGTTTGAAAATCTTGCTAATATGCTTAAAATACCTTTTGTTCCGAAATATTCAAATACGTCATATTTTGGAATCAATTCTTTAAGGGTTAATTTATATGGTGGAGATAAAATAAGAGACTTTGAAAGATTTAGAGGATCGAATTCTGCTGTTATATTTATGTTAATGAAGCAACAACTCTTTATAAAGAGACATTAAAAGAAGCGCTTAAGAGACTAAGAATGAAACCAGAATTTATTATTTTTGATACTAATCCTGATCATCCATAGAATTATTTTAAAATAGATTATATTGATAATAACACAATATATTCTACATATAATTTTACAACGTATGATAATGAGACAATTTCAAAGGAATTTATAAAGACTCAAGAAGAAATTTATAAAGACTTGCCAACATATAAAGCCGGTGTACTACGAGGAGAATGGGTTGCAAATAATGATGCGATATTTCGTAATATTAATATTATTGAAGACTATGAATTTAAAAGTCCTATATCTTATTTAGATCCAGCATATAGTAGTGGTGGAGATAATACTGCTCTTTGTGTTTTAGAGAAGGTGTCGGACAAGTATTATGCATTTATATTTCAAGATCAAAAACCAGCTGTTGATCCATGTATTATGAATACAATAAAGGTAATAATGGGGAATGTAATGTTAATACTCTTTATATTGAAGATAGAGATGATATTAAAGGATCTGGGGCTTTGATACGTGAATATGTTAAACTTCGAGATAATATGGAAAATTACTTTAGAATTGCACCAATAAGACCCAAAACAAATAAACACGCAAGGATTGTTTCTTTATTAACACCATTTACTTATAAAAAGATGCATTTATTAGATTATAGTAGTCGTTTTGTATTTAATGATATTTATTCATATAATGGATATGTCAAAGTTCATGATGATGCTCTTGATGCATTATTAGCAGCATATTTAATTTTGTCTTTAAATTATTGTGATAGAAGTCGACATTTTACTAAATTTACTTTCATTTAGCTTATAAATTATTGTATAATAATTACATAAGGAGATTCTTTATGGAGTATATGCAAATGGAACCTGTAATTACTAGGCAGATGGTATTAAATGAGCTTGTAAAAGCTGGTATTAAGAGAGATATTGCGGACGATTTATCTTATAGATACTATAAAAATGAACTTACTACTAAAGATCTTCAGTATTTAAAAGAAAACTTTGACATCAAATTAAAACATTTAGAAGAAAAAATTTTTGACACGAAAGAAGAACTTATTAATAGAATGGATAGTAAGTTCACTGAACTTGATAATAAGATAAATACTGTTGAAAGTAACTTAAAATCAGAGATTTCTCTTGTAAGAAAAGATATGGAACTGAATAAAATAGAACTTGATACTAAGATAGATAAATTTGCATCAGAGGTTAAAGGAACATTTAAATTACATGCTTGGATGTTTGGAACCATTATTACTTTAACTATAGGAATTTTATTAACGCTGATATTTAAATAAGTAAATGTTTCTTCTATCTAAAGAATAAGTTTAATTTTTTTTTGCAAATTTTTTATAGTTTT
This sequence comes from Borrelia duttonii Ly, assembly GCF_000019685.1. Lineage (NCBI taxonomy): Bacteria > Pseudomonadati > Spirochaetota > Spirochaetia > Spirochaetales > Borreliaceae > Borrelia > Borrelia duttonii. The sequence continues at coordinate 10,197 of NC_011251.1, read as the reverse complement.
TGCTTTTTTTAGCAAAAATAAATAATTTATCTATAATTATTTATTGTATATTGAATAAGGTTGATAGGTTAGAGGTAAAATGAAACACAATTCTAAAATCAATTCTTATGAATTATACAGACATTCAATATTTTTCGGGAATTATATAAATAATGTTGCAGAAGACGTCCTGTACAATGGAATCTACTTAGTAGTTTGAATAAATATAATCATTATATGAAGTATAAAAAGGGACTTGCTGAGAATGATAAGCAAATATTATCAAGCAAAGCAAGATCAAGTAAACCTTTAAGCATAAATCAAAGAGTAGCGCAAGAATTAGCCGAAGTTAAAGCAAAGAATCAAATTTTACGAGAAGCTATTAGACTTAATGAAATTGATTCTCTATCAAAGAAATATTTAAATAGTCATTTTAATAAGGAAGTAATGGTGAAGTTTGTGATAATGATGATGATGGTGATGGGATGTAATAGTGGGGGAGTAAAGGAAGTAGAAGAGGTAGGGCTACAAGAGGTTGGAGGTTTAAAATTGGGTGATACAACTAAATCTATATTTTCTGCATTTGTAGATTTAATAACAAATTCTTTAGGAATTTCAGTTACTAATTCAACAAAAAAAAGTGATATATCAGATAAATTCAAAGACTTAGTAAATGCAATAGATAAAGCGATTAATCAAGTACAAGAGGTAGCAAGCAAAGTAGGAATCAATGTTGAAGAATCTCAAGATGGAAGTATAGGGCAAGCAAAGAAAACACTTAATGAATTAAAGAAGCATATTACTTCTTTACAAACTCTTATTAACGAAAGTATGGTAGTAAGTGGTGTTACAGCAAACGTAGCAACAGCAGTAGAAGGAGTAGGTTCTAGTGTAGAAGATGTTAAGGGAGCATTAAAAGCTTTAAAGGGCATAGTTAATTTTAGCGTTAAAAAATCAACTGTATCTAAAAATGAAACAGTATCTAATGAGGAAAAAGAAGGAGGTAAAGTACTAAAGACAACAGGGGGAGGAGGAGCAGTTGAAGGAGATGCAGCCAAGGCTTTATCAATAGTAACTTCAGTAACAGGTGAAGACATGTTATATGCTATAACATCAGCTGAGGATTCAGATGTTGTTGCTGAAACTACCATCAGTTCAGCAACTCAACCAAAACATGCAGTAAAACTTGCAGTAACAGGAGCAGCAACAACAGCAGACAATGCACAAAATGCAAGTAAATTAGCATTAGCAGGAGGAATAGCATTACGTTCTTTGCTTAAAGGCGGTAAGCTAGATGCATCAGCAGCAAAAACCAGTACAAATGCGGTTAACGGAGTAGGAGTAAGCGCAGTAAATAAATTATTAAAAGCAATAGAAAGTATTACTAAAATAATAGTAAGTCAATGTTTAGAACAGACAGAGCAAATATTATTAAAGTCAAATCGAAAAGCGTTTAATTATATATGAATCAGTAAGTAATGTAATAAGTAAAGAAAATGCTCTTTATACGTGTAGATATGTGTTGGAGTATTTTCTTTTTATAAAAGAAGGGGGGTTATGGATATTTATAATATAAATTGTATTAATTAGTTAGGAGGGCTTATTTTAGTTTTCTTTTTTGATTTGTATTTATTGTGTATGTTTCTTAACTTATCTTTTTTTGTATAAATCATCTTTTTTCTTTTTAATCTTTTAAAGATAAGGAGGATAAGAAGAATAGTAGAAGTGATAATGGTGATGATGGTAGTTATGGGATGTAATAGTGGGGGAGTGAAGGATCCGGAGAAGGTATTTTTGAGTTCAATAGCTAATTTAGGTAAAGGATTTTTGGATGTTTTTGTAAGTTTTGGCGATATGATTACAGGGACATTGGGGATAAAGGCAGAAACAAAGAAGGAAGATATAGGGAAATATTTTAGTGATATTGAGAAGAGTATGCAAACTTACTAAAGTAAAGTTAAGAGAAATTTTAGAGAAGAATGGGCAATATGAGAAAGTTAGGAAGGTAGTCGAGGAGTTTATTGGTGGGATTGTAGATAAGATAGCTGCAGGAGCAAAAGAAGCAGCTTTGGGAGTTAGTGGTGGAGGTAGTGAAGCTGTGGGGAATGCTAAGGCAAATGAAGATGCTAAACCAGCAGAAGTAGCAAGTGTTAAATCTCTGGTGAAAGGAATTAAAGAGATAGTTGAAATTGTTTTAAAAGGGAAGGGAGATGGGGGAGCTGATTTTACTAAAGGTGATAGTAAAAAAGATGTTGGTAAGTTATTTACTGCAACCACCGATGATAATAGAGCTGATAATGCGGCAGTCCAAGCAGCAGCAGCAAGTATTGGAGCTATAAATGGAGTTGATATGTTGCAAGCAATAGTGAACTCCAAAGAAAGTCCTGATTCTAGCGCTACTGATGGAATTGATGCAGCAAAGGATGCAGCAGGAATTGCCATTGCTCCAGCGGTTAATAATAAAAAAGAGATTAAGGATGAAGCAAAAAAAGATGCAGTAATAGCAGGAGGAATAGCACTTAGAGCTATGACTAAAGGAGGTAAATTTTCTATTAAGAATAATGAAAATGATGCAGTTAAGACAGTAAATGGTGCAGTAGCAGGTGCAGTGAATAAGGTGTTAAGTACATTGACAATAGCAATCAGAAATAGAGTGGATGAGGGATTAAAAGAGATAAATAGGGTATTAGGAGAAATTAAACAGGGAGAAGGTTCTGAAACTAAAGTTAGTGATTAAGTTGAATTAGGAATATTTTGGATATATTCATATTAGTTAGATAGAATAATTAGTTAAGAGGGCTTGTTTTAGCTCTCTTTTTTTTATTTATGGTATTGTATGTGTTATATAAATTATATTTTATATAACACGTATTTTTTTCTTCTGAGCCTTAAAAGATAAGCTAGAAAAAAACAATAAATAATAAGATAATGATGCGAAGAAAATGAATGTAGATGAAATAGTAGGGAAAAGAGAAGTGGAAGAAAGAGAGGAGAAGATAAGTAGAGGCGAAAAGGATGAAGAGAGAGAAAAAAGAAGAGGGGAGAATAAGAGTAATAATATTAATGATGATGGTAGTGCTGGGATGTAATAGTGGGGGAGTAAAGGATCCAGAGAAAGTGTTTTTGAGTGAGATGGTAAATTTAGGGAAAGGATTTATGGAAGTATTTGTGAGTTTTGGGGATATGGTAGCTGGAGCATTTGGAATTAAAGCGGAGACTAAAAAAAGCGATGTAGGAAAGTATTTTACTGATATTGCAACAACAATGGAGTCTGTTAAAAATAAATTGCAAACGGAAGTTGCGAAGAATGGGAAATATGAAAAAGTTAAAACAGTTGTTGAGCAGTTTATTAGTGGTACTGTAGATAAGATAGCTGCAGGAGCAAAAGAAGCAGCAAAAGGTGCTACTGGTGATGATAAGATTGGTGGTGCTACTCAAGCTTGTCAAGATGCTAATGCTGCAGATAGAGTTGCTGTTAATTCACTAGTTAAAGGAATTAAAGAGATAGTTGGAGTGGTTTTAAAGGATAATGAAGGGAATGCAGAAGCTACTAAGACTGGTAATACAGAACAAAAGTCAATTGGTAAGTTACTTGGTAAAAAGGATGATGGGACAGAAGCACATGCAGCTTCGGCAAGCGCGTCGGTTGGAGCTGTAAGTGGGACTGATATGTTGCAAGCTATTGCTAAGTCTGGAGAGGCTGCTAATAATGAGATTAAAATCGAAGAAGCAAAGAATGTAGCAGAGATTGCTGCTGCTAAAAAAGATGATGATAAGGAGTTTGGAGATACTTTAAAAGATAAAGATGCAGTAATAGTAGGAAGGAATAGCGTTAAGAGCAATGGCAAAGAATGGTAGATTTGCGGCTAAGCAGGATGCTAGTTATAAATATGCTAATGCAGTAAATGGTGTAGTAGCAAGTGCAGTAAGTAAGGTATTGAGTACATTGGTGATAGCAATCAGGAATAGAGTAGATGAAGGATTAAAAGAGATAAATAAGGTGTTAGGAGAGATTAAACAAGGAGAAGGTTCTGTTGCCAAAATTAATGAATAAAAGAATAAGATCATTAGGATAAAATTGAGAATATAGTTAAATTTTTTCAATAAAAACTTAGTTAATGAGAGCAATCAAGCTCTCTTTTTTTATTTGCGGTATTGTGTATGTCATATAAATTATTTCTATATAAAACATATTTTTTTGCTTCTATTCCTTATTAGATAAGCTAGAAAAAAATAAAAAATAAGGAGGCTAGAAGAATGAATATAGAGAAAAAAGGAGAGGGGAAAGTAAGAGTAATATTATTGATGATGATGATGGTGATGATGGGATGTAATAGTGGGGGAGTGAAGGATCCAGAGAAAGTGTTTTTGAGTGAGATGGTAAATTTAGGGAAAGGATTTTTAGATGTTTTTGTGAGTTTTGGCGATATGATTACAGGGACGTTGGGGATAAAGGCAGAAACAAAGAAATCGGATATTGGGGTTTATTTTACTAAAATTTCAGAAACAATGAAAGCAACAAAAGCAAAATTAAATGAAATTTTGGAAAATAATGGACATTATGAAAAGGTAAGAGAAAAAGTTGCTGCATTTATTACAACTATAGATGAGATAGAAGAAGGAGCAAAAATTGCGGCTGGGGGTGCTAGTGGTAGTGGTGCTATAGGGAATGCTGTTAAAGATCAGGCTGCAGTGGCTGCTAATAAAGAATCTGTTATTTCATTAATAAAAGGAATAAAGGCAATTATTGGAATAGTGTTAAGAGATGGTGAAGGTAGTGCAGATGCTACTAAGACCACAGAGGATGATAAAAAGGATATAGGTTATCTATTTGCTGATAATGCTGGTAAAGATAATGCAAAAGAAGAAAATATTGCAAAGGCAGCGGCAAGTATAGGATCAGTAAGTGGGGCTGATATATTGAAGGCAATAGCAAAGTCTAAGGAAGATCCTAAAGCTGATAATGTTGAGGGAATTGAGAAAGCAACAGATGCAGCGGAGATTGCTATTGCTCCAGCTGTTGCTAATAAGAAGGAGATTAAAGAGGCCACAGCAAAGAAAGATGCAGTAATAGCAGCAGGGATAGCATTGAGAGGAATGGCAAAAGATGGTAAATTTGCGGCCAAGAATGAAGATAAATCAGAAAATGCAGTCAATGGAACAGTAGCAAGTGCAGTAAATAAGGTATTAAGTACGTTGGTGATAGCAATCAGGAATACAGTGAATGAAGGGTTAAAAGGGATTAATGAGGTATTGGGAGAGATTAAACAAGGAGAAGGTACTGAAGCTAAGGCTAATTAGTATTTGAATTAGTTAGTACATATAAATATATGTACTAACTATTAGATAAAAAGGCTAGTAGAGAGAGCAATAAAGCTCTCTTTTTTATTTGCAGTATTGTATATGTTATATAAATCATATTTTTTCTTTTAATCCTTGTTAGAAAAGCTAAAAATAATAAAACAAGATAAGGAGGCGAAGAAAGAAGTGAAAAAATAAAGGAGATAGAGCAAAGAGGAAAGGGAAGAGAAAAGGGAGAAGGAAGAAGGATAAGAGGATTTATTAAGGGAAGTATTGTGTTAATGATGATGGTTGTGATGGGATGTAATAGTGGAGGTAGAGATCCAGAGAAAGTGTTTTTGAGTTCAATAGCGAATTTAGGTAAAGGATTTTTAGATGTATTTGTGAGTTTTGGCGATATGATTACAGGGACGTTGGGGATAAAGGCAGAGACAAAGAAAAGTAATATAGGGAAATATTTTAGTAATATTGAGAAGAATATGCAAACTACTAAAGTGAAATTAAATGGAATTTTAGAGAAGCATGGGCAATATGAGAAAGTTAAAACAGTTGTTGAGGAGTTTATTAGTGGGATATTAGATAGGATTGCAGAAGGGTCAAAAACTGCGGCTGGCGGTGCTAGTGGTAGTGATGCAATAGGAAATACTGTTAAAAACCAATTTGCGGTTGCTGCTGATAAACTTTCAGTTATTTCTTTGGTTAAAGGGATTAAAGCTATTGTTGGGGTAGTGTTAAAAGAAAGTGAAGGTAATGCTGATTTTACAAAAATTCAAGATGAGAGAAAGGATATTGGTAAATTGTTTGGAAATCAAGATGGTGATAGCGCTGAAGAGTCAGAGGCGGCTAAGGCAAGTGCATCAGTAGGAGCAGTAAGTGGGGCTGATATATTGAAGGCAATAGCTAAATCTAAAGAGAATCCTGATGTTAATGCTACTAATGGAATTGTGAAAGCCAAAGATGCAGCAGAGATAGCGGTTGCTCCAGCTGTCAATGATAAAAAAGAAATTTCAGAAGAATCGGCAAAAAAAGATGCAGTAATAGCAGCAGGGATAGCATTGAGAGCAATGGCAAAGGATGGTAAGTTTGCGGCTAAGAATGATGATAAAGCATATTATGCTATTAATGGAGTAGTAGCAAGTGCGGTAAATAAGGTATTGAGTACATTGGTGATAGCTATCAGGAATAGAGTGGATGAGGGATTAAAAGAGATAAATAAGGTGTTAGGAGAGATTAAACAAGGAGAAATTTCTGAAGCTAAGTCTAATTAATAGTTGAATTAATAATATATTGAATATAGATAAAATTATTAGATAAGAACGTTGGCAAAGGGAGCAATGAAGCTCTCTTTTTTATTTACAGTATTTGTGTATGTTGTATGAATAATATTCATATAAATCGTCGTTTATTGACTTTTTTGTTTGCTTCCTAAATAAAAGCTATAAAAAAGCTAGAAAAAAAATAATAAGAAAAACAAGGAGGCTAGAAGAATGAAGATAGAGAAAAAAGTAGAGGGGAAAATAAGAGTAATAATAATGATGGTGATGATGGGATGTAATAGTGGGGGAGTAAAGGATCCGGAGAAAGTGTTTTTGAGTGAGATGGTAAATTTAGGGAAAGGATTTTTAGATGTTTTTGTGAGTTTTGGCGATATGATTACAGGGACATTGGGGATAAAGGCGGAAACAAAGAAAAGTGAGATTGGTGGGTATTTTAGTAAGATAGCAGAGACAATGAAGGAAGTGAGAGAGAAATTAGAGAAAATTGTAGGAGAATATGGGAATTATGAGAAGGTGAAAGGTAAGGTAGAGGAATTTATTGGAAGGATAGGGAAGATTGAAGAAGGAGCAAAGGAAGCGGCTTTGGGAGCTAGTGGTAATGATACGATAGGGAATGCTGTTAAAGATCAGGCTGCTAAAGCCGCTGATATTACCAGTGTGAGTAAACTTGTGAAAGGAATAAAAGGAATAGTTGGGATGGTATTAGGAGAGAAAGAAGGTAATGCTGATAATAATGTAATTACTGAAGAAAAAAAAGATATAGGTAAGTTATTTGGGAAGAAGGATGATGACAGGACTCAAGAGGCAGAGGCGGCTAAAGCAAATGCATCAATAGGAACAGTCAGTGGAGCTGATATATTGAAGGCAATGTCACAATCTAACGAAGATCTTAAAGCTGATAATACTAATGGAATTGAAGCAGCAAAGGATGCTGCAGAAATTGCTATTGCTTCGGCTGTTGATAATAAAAAAGAGATTAAAGATCCAGCAAAGAAAGATGCAGTAATAGCAGCTGGTATAGCACTAAGGGCAATGGCAAAAGATGGTAAATTTGCGGCTAAGCAGGATGCTAGTGATAAATATGCTAATGCAGTAAATGGTGTAGTAGCAAATGCAGTAAGTAAGGTATTGAGTACATTGACAATAGCAATCAGGAATAGAGTGGATGAGGGATTAAAAGAGATAAATAAGGTGTTAGGAGAGATTCAACAAGGAGAAATTTTTGAAGCTAAGTCTAATTAATAGTTGAATTAGTATATATTAAAATCTAGTGGAGTGGAATCTATTAAATAAACCACTAAATAAATTAGTGATCTAAGTAATAAAAAATAAAATCATTAAGGACAACACTTCTCTTTATTTAGGGAAGTTGTTTTCTTTTTATAAAAAATATTCCATCTTATATTCTAATGAAAAATATTAAGTTTATTGTATGGTTCTTATTTAAGAAAGATTATACATCATGGCCTGAATATTAAAAATAATACATTAAAATCAAAAAGACTATATTTTACATAGTTTATGTATTATGTATGTAGAAAATTCAATATTAAAGATTTTATGTTTTTAAAATTGATAACAAACGAAATAAAATTTTCATTTATTCATTCAATTTATCCATTCATTTATTTTTTGTTTTTGATTTTTTTGTGTCTTACTAAGTTTTAAAGAAATTCTCCCTACTTCCATCATTGCTCCACTTAATCCTCTCCCCTCTCCTTTTACTCTCCCACTATTACATCCCATCACTACCATCATCACTATTCCTTTTACTCTTTCTATCCTTCCCTTCCTATTCTCCTCTTCCTTCCACAATTCTTCCTTACCTTTTATTCCTTCTACATTCATTTTCTTCTCCTCCTTGTTTTTTTTATTATTAGAAGTGCAGAGAATGTATTTTATTCATTTTTAGGATTAATAGCCGATACATTAGATTTACTACAAAAGCAACTACTAAGAAGAGTGAAGTAGGAGAATATTTTAGTGACCTAGGAAAAGAGCTAGGAGAAGCATCAGCAGAATTAGATAAAATTGCATCAAAAGCATCGGCAGGTGTTGATAAAGATGGTGTATTTGATAAGGTAATAAAAACATCAGTTGGTACAGCTAAGATTACTTTAAGTACATTAAAAGGACATTTAGAATCATTAAAGGGAATAGGTGATTCTAGTTTAGTGGGTGAGGTAAAGAGTGATAACAAGCAGGGAGTTGCGGCAGGTACAGAAGAATTGAAGATAGTGTATAAAGCATTGAAAGGGATAGTGGATATAGTTCTTAAGAACAGTTTTTGAGTTCAATAGAAAATGACGTTGCTGCTGAATATTTGCCTGTGGTTAAAGGAGCAGCAGTCAGTGCAGTAACTAAGGCAAATGTATTTCAAAATAAATATAAAAGCTTATTTTTTATAATGAATTATCTTTTTTGTACAATTTTATATAATAAACTGAATATTTTTAACTAGAACATTTAAAGATCACAAATAATAAAATTAACCACATAAAACAATACATTTACATTTAACACACTATAAAACATATTCTAAATATAAATTTATAACACATATAATCTTATTTATTTCTATTTGACTATTTTTATCGTCAGTTCTCTTCAAATCTACTTCAACAGAAAAATTAAAAAAACAAATGAGATGTACTATATCTCTTTTTTAAAGAGAAAAGTGTTAATAAGTAAAGAATTTTAGAGTAAGAATGTAAAAAAAATAGTAATTTTAATTAAAAAATTGTATTTTAAATAAAGTGATATATATTATTAATTAATAATCATTACTATTTAGTAATAGTGATTATTAATTCTTAAAGAAGGAGAATATTTGTGAGAAAAAATTTATTTATATTATTAGTTTTGGGATTAGCATCTTGTAATCTAGATTCTAAATTATTGGATAATAAAGGAAGCCCTGACAATTTTTTAAAAGATGTTGTAAATAATATTCAAGATGTTGTAAATAATGTTCAAGGTGATGAACCAAGAAAAGAAGATGTTGTTAATAAAGTTTTTGTAAAAAAAGTGGTAAGAGGAGATTCTGTAATAAAAGATGAAAAAGGGGAATTAATATCTGCTCTTATAAATGATGTTGATAATGTTATGGGATTAGTAAATCAGGATAAAGCTGAAGTTGAGGAGGAAAATCAATATGGTATGAAGGATGAAGTGTTTAAATTAGTGTTAAATGCTGTTAATAATAAAACATTAGATCATGATGATAATAGGGAAGTAAGACGATTATTTTATTCTTCTTTGTTATACAATAAAGAAAGAATAAAAGATTTTGCAGAAATTCTTAAAAAAGTAGAATTGGATAATACAAATAAGGGTACATGGATTTACGATATAATGAATATTGTAGTAGTAGATCTTCAATTTAGTTTTGAGAGAGTAATTAATAAAATAAAAGAAAATAGAGCTAAACTTGATAAATTAAGTCTTGTTGATTTAAGAGAAATTAAGTCCAAGCTTGAAGAAATTCAATTACAGAAATTAAATTGGAGGAAAGCTGTAGATAGTCTTATTGCATCTTATAAAGCTAAGGCAGATGGAATTAGTTCTGATAGTAAGAAATTGATAAAGCATATTGAGAAAAAATATAAAGATCTTATTAAAGTTAAAAAGGGTGGAATGA